>DATMCA010000218.1:0-2263 GCA_035559015.1 Umezawaea sp.
CTCTACAGCGCGGTGTTCGACGACTCCGCTCCGTCCGATGTGGACGACTTCGTGCCGGAGGCGGCGCCGGGCACGGCCCGGCTCGTCGCCGGGGCGGTGGGCGACCTGGTCCTCAACCCGGTGGAGCAGCTGCGGCTGGCGGCCCGGCTGCCGGGTCTGCTCGCCGGACGCCTCACCGACACGGTCAGGGGTCTCACCGCGCTGGCGGGCGCGGCCGTGCCGGCAGCGCCGTCATCGCTGTCGGGCCCGATCGGTTCGCCCCGGCGGTACCGCGCGGCACGGCTCGCGCTCAGCGACGTGGTGGACGTGGGCCGGAGGTTCGGCGTCACGGTCAACGACGTGGTGCTCGCGGCGATCAGCACCGGGCTCCGAGCGGTGCTGCTGCACCGCGGTGAAACACCCGAGGCCGACAGCGTGCGGACGATGGTCCCGGTGTCCGTGCGCGCGCACGGCGACCGCGACTCGCTCGACAACCGGGTGTCCGTGATGCTGCCGTTCCTCCCGGTCGACCTGGCCGACCCGGTGGAGGTCCTGCGCGAGGTGCACCGGCGCATGACGATCCTCAAAGCCCGCAAGGAGAGCGAGGCCGGGGCGGCCATGACCTCGCTGGCGGGGCACGAGCCGCACGCGCCGCTGGCCTGGGGCATCCGGCTCGTCGGCAAGTTCCCGCAGCGCAACGTCGTCACCGTCACCACCAACGTGCCCGGTCCTCCCGAGCCCGTGCGGGTGCTCGGGCGGCGGATCGTCGAGATACTCCCCTACGTCCCCATCGCGCTCCGGCTGCGCACCGGCGTCGCCGTGCTCAGCTACGCGGGAACGCTGGCCATCGGCTTCACGGCCGACCACGACAGCACACCGGACATCGATCTGCTGGTCGACGCCGTGGAACGCACCGTCCGGGCCCTGATCGCCACGGCTGCCGGCTGATCGGGACGACCGCGCCGTCGAGTTCCCGCGGCGGCGCGGTCGGGTGGACACGAGCCCCGCGGTCAGCGGCGCACCCCGTCGACGGTCGCGCTGTGGTCCGGCACGAACCTCTGCAGGTGCCTGGCCGTGCGCTGGTACCCGTTCGGGGGAGGCCTGCGGGGAAGTTCCAGGTCCGGCGAACGGACGTCGTGGTGGTCGATGCTCGACAACAGGTGCGCGATCACGTTGAGCCGCGCGCGGCGCTTGTCGTCGCCGTCGACCACGAACCAGGGTGCCTCCGCGATGTCGGTGTGCACCAGCATGTCGTCCTTGGCCCGCGAGTAGTCCTCCCACCGCGACAACGACTCCAGGTCGACCGGCGAAAGCTTCCAGCGGCGCATCGGGTCGTCGAGCCTGCGGCGGAACCGCCGCTCCTGCTCGGCGTCGCTGACGGAGAACCAGTACTTGCGCAGCAGGATCCCGTCCTCGACGAGCAGCCGCTCGAAGATCGGGCACTGGTGCAGGAACGTGCGGTGCTCCTCGGGGGTGCAGTACCCCATCACCCGCTCGACCCCGGCGCGGTTGTACCAACTCCGGTCCAGCAGCACGATCTCGCCCGCGGCGGGCAGGTGCTCGACGTAGCGCTGGAAGTACCACTGGGTGCGTTCCCGCTCGGTCGGCTTGGGCAGCGCGACGATCCGGGCCACGCGGGGGTTGAGGTGCTCGGTGACCCGCTTGATCGCGCTGCCCTTGCCCGCCGCGTCCCGGCCCTCGAAGACCACCACCAGCCGCGCCCCTTCGGCGCGGACCCACTCCTGCAGCTTCACGAGTTCCGCCTGCAGCCGCGACAGCTCGGATTCGTAGGGGGCTCGTCGCATCCGGGTGGGCTCAGACGACACCACGACGACTCCCGGCCAGCACGCGCAGCAGGTCCCCTCGGGTCAGCACACCCACGAGCTCGTCGTCACCGAAGACGAAGAGCCTGCGCACCCCCGCTTCCGCGAGTCGGCGCGCGGCCAGGCTGATCGGGTCGTCCCGGTCGACGGTGACGACCGGTCGGGTCATCACCTCCCAGGCCACGAGGCCGCGGGACTTCCGCAGCCTGCGCTCCGCGGCCCGGCTCGCCGGAGCGCTCGCGGAGGGTCCTCCGAACTCGATCCTGGCGACCAGGTCCGCTTCCGACACGACCCCCGCCACCAGTCCTACGTCGTCGATCACCGGCACGGCACCGAACCCGCTCTCGGCCAGGACCCGGACGATCTCGGTCACCGGGGTGTTCACCCCACGGTCGTCACGTCGTCGGTCATCACCGAGCCGACCGTCACCTCTGCCATGTCCGTCCTCCGATCCGCGAATC
>DATMCA010000219.1:0-6710 GCA_035559015.1 Umezawaea sp.
GCACGTTGGGCTACCTGCTCGAAGGCATCGGGCACCGGCACGCCGCGCTGGACATGGTGCGCCGAGCCGTGGAGGTCGCTCGCCGGGCGAACGGTCCGGACACGTTGGCGCAGTGCCTGCAACGGCTCGGCGGCACGCTGAACTTCCGCGCGGCCTCCGGGCCTGCCGCCGCGGCGCCCGCGATCTTCGAGGAGGCCAGGGGCTACCTCGCCGAAGGCCTGACCCTCGACACCGTGGACGGCCACGTGCAGCGGGGCCTGCTCGGCGCGTACGGGCGCGCGCTCGCCGGGATCGGTGAGCTGGACGACGCGGAGAAGGCCGGTCGCAAGACGCTGGAGATGGCGTCGGAGATCAACGACCACTGGGGCATGTCCGTCGGCAACTGGGTGCTGTCCACGGTCCACCGCGCCCGCGGTGAGCTGGTGCAGGCTCGCACCCTGGCCAGCCGGTCGGTCGCGTCCGCCCAGTCCATCAACGACACGTCGCTGATGCTGCGGTTCTCGTTGGACCTGGCGAACATCTGCTCCGAGATGGACGACGCCGTCGGTGAGGCCGCCGCGCTGCGGTGCAGCGTCGCCGCGGGCCAGAAGGCGTCCGAGACTCTCCAGGAGGGCCTGGGGCAGGCGCTGGAGCACCGCCAGGCCGCGTTGCGCGCGCAGCAGCTCGCCGCGGCCGCGCAGGAGGCGGCGGCGCGCGATCCGTTGACGGGGCTGGCGAACCGGCTCGGGCTGGAAGCGGCGGCCGCGAGGCTGCTGGAGGGAACGGCGTCGCGCGGCCGGGTGCCGTGGCTGGTGCTGGTGGACGTCGACTGGTTCAAGGGCGTGAACGACGACGCGGGTCATGCCGCGGGCGACGCCGCCCTGCGGGAGATCGCCCAGCTGCTGCGCCGCGAATGCCGGACGGACGACCTGGTCGCCCGCTGGGCCGGTGACGAGTTCGTGGTGCTGCTGGGCGACAACGGCAACTCGGAGCACGAGGTCGGGCCGACCGTGGCGGAGCGGATCCGCGCGGCCGTCGACGGGCACGACTGGTCGATGGTGCTGGGCACGACCCGGCGCCCGACGGTCAGCATCGGCGTGGCCGCCGGTCCGGCGAAGCTGGACCAGCTGTTCGCGGCGGCGGACATGGCCCTGTACCGGGCGAAGCGGCACGGCCGCAACCGCGTGGAGGTCGAGCCGACGGTCACCGTGAACTAGGTCGGGGGCTTGCCCGAGCCCCCGACCAGGTCCACGTTCGCTAGGCGATCAACCCGCCGCGGAAGGCCACGAGCGCGGCCTGCACGCGGTTCACCGCACCGATCTTGCCGAGGACCGAGGACACGTAACCCTTCACCGTGGCCTCGGACAGGTGCAACGTGCCACCGATCTCGGCGTTGGACATCCCCTGGCCGATCAGCACGAGGACTTCGCGCTCCCGTTCGGACAGCATGGCCAGCAGCCGCCGAGCGGGCTCCGCGGCTCGTTCGCCGTCGGCCACCGCCGCGAGAACCCGTGCCGCCACACCGGGATCGAGCACCGCGCCACCTCGTGCGAGGTCGCGCACCGCCTTCACCAGCTGTTCCGGCTCGGTGTCCTTCAGCAGGAAGCCGCTGGCGCCCAAGCGCAAGGCCTCGCTGACGTACTCGTCCACGTCGAACGTGGTCAGCATGGCGATCTTCGGCGGATCGGGCAGCGTGCGCAGCCTGCGCAACGCGACCAGCCCGTCGTTGGACCGCATGCGGATGTCCAGCAGGACCACGTGCGGACGGTGCTGGCGGGCCAGATCGGCCACCAGGTGCCCGTCGTCGCACTCGGCCACTACTTCGATGTCACCGGCGCTGCTCAGGATCATGCGAAGCCCGGACCGGACGAGGTCCTCGTCGTCGGCCAGCATCACCTTGATCACGACGCCTCCCCGAGTTGGCGTTTCGTGTTCATACAGGCCCAGCATCGCGCACCATTGCGCAAGCTGGCGTTAATTCGACGTTATCTCACCATGTGGTAGGACGTTTGCCCAGCGTTCGCAGCCGTGGAAAGGCTCTCACCACAGCGTTCACAGTTGCCAGGAAGAAACGCGGTCAGCCCAGCACACGCGCGACTTCCTGCCGCAGCCTCGGGAGCGCGGCGTAGAGCTTGTCGCCGGGGCACTGGGTGTCCGCGTAGTGGTCGCGGTGGCCGTCGATCTCCGTCGGCGCGATGCCGTACTGCTCGCACGTGTAGGCGCAGAACGACACGAGGGAGTCCCACTGCTCGGGGCGGGGTTCCTCGGCGGTGTAGAGCCCCTCGTTCTCGATGCCGATCGCGATCGAGTTCTGACCTGGGCAGTGCGCGCCCTCGACGAGGTGGTCACCGGCGTGCAGCGCGTCCAGGCTGCCGTGCCGCCCCTCCATCAGGTGGCCGCCGCGGCTGTTGGTGAAGTGCTGGCCGGAGTCGATCCAGCCGTTGTCGTCCATGTGGTGGTCCTGGATCCACCGGGCGTGCGCGTAGGCGTGCTCCACCGAGTAGTCGGTGACGTTGTCGGTCGCCGTGTGGTGCACGAGGATGCGCACTGGCCGTTGGTAGACCACGGTCGTGGTGCTCGACGGGGGCCGGGCGCCCCAGTCGGCGCAGGTGCGGACGGGCAGCAGCGACGCCCCCGCGGGTGCCGCGCCCAGTCCGATGAGCAGCCCCGACGCGGCCACCCCGCCCAGCAGCGTTCGTCGTCGCATCATGTTCAAGGTTTTCCCAGCGTCGACCTATTCGGGCAACTGGTAACGGCTACTACCAGCCGATCGGGGCAATTAAACGTGAAAGCCTTTCAGAAAAGTTGCGGAAAACGTAACGTGCGCCACACCAGCCCTGCACGGAAGGAGCTTCGCGTCATGCGGAGAGCCGCCCTACCCGTGGTGGTGGTCGCCCTGCTAGCCACCGCCTCCGTCAGCACCGCGCCAGCGCAGGCGGCACCGGAGCCGCCCACCACCACCACCACCACCACCACCACCACCACCGCGTTCGCCTCGAACGACTACTGCCTCGGGCAGTGCAACGACATCCTCCCGCCCGGCAACAACGGCAACGCCACGCTCGCCGACATCCTCGCCCACAAGGTGTTCGGGACCCGTCCCGCGCACGCCGCCGACCAGCTCCCGAAGTACGACGCGCTCTCCTCCGGCTACCAGGGGCTGACCAACGAGCAGCTGAGCACGTTCTTCAACGACGCCTCCTTCGGCGTCGCGCCGGACCAGGTCGAGAGCACGATCAAGCCGCGCGCGGACGTGACGATCGTCCGCGACAAGGCCATCGGGATGCCGCACGTCTACGGCACCACCAGGTCCGGCACCGAGTTCGGCGCGGGCTACGCCGCGGCGCAGGACCGGCTGTGGCTGATGGACGTGTTCCGCCACCTCGGCCGCAGCCAGCTCACCGGGTTCGCGGGCGGCGCCGAGGGCAACCGCGTGCTGGAGCAGAGCTTCTACGGCCAGATCGCGTACACCGAGGCCGACCTCCAGGCCCAGATCGACCGGGTCGCGGCGAGCGGACCCCGTGGCGCGCAGGCGAACCAGGACGTCAACGACTACATCGCGGGCATCAACGCCTACCTCACCCAGTCCATCGCCGCGCGGAACTTCCCCGGCGAGTACGTGCTCACCGCGCACGCCGACTCGATCACCAACTGGAACGACATCCAGCCGTTCAAGCCCACCGACATGGTCGCCATCGCGTCCGTCGTCGGCGGTCTGTTCGGCGCGGGCGGCGGCGGCGAGGTCCAGTCCGCGCTGGTCCGCCTGGCGGCGCAGAACAAGTACGGCGCCACCGTCGGCGAGCAGGTGTGGAAGTCGTTCCGGGAGCAGAACGACCCGGAGGCCGTGCTCACCCTGCACGACGGCCAGCGCTTCCCGTACTCGGCGAGCCCGGCCAACCCCGTCGGCGTGGCGATGCCGGACGCCGGTTCGGTGACACCAGAACAAATGGTCTACGACCAGACCGGCAACGCGTCCACTGTGGATGTTCCCGCCGGTGACCTGGCCGCCGCCAAGGGCATCTTCGCCGACGGCGTGCTGCCCGCGGACCTGCTGAACAAGAAGCACGGCATGTCCAACGCGCTCGTCGTGTCCGGCGCGCACACCGACACCGGCAACCCGATCGCCGTGTTCGGCCCGCAGACCGGCTACTTCGCGCCGCAGCTGCTGATGCTCCAGGAGCTCAACGGCCCCGGCATCTCCGCGCGGGGCGTGTCCTTCGCGGGCGTCGGCATGTACGTGCAGCTCGGCCGCGGCCAGGACTACTCGTGGAGCGCCACCTCGGCGTCCCAGGACATCGTCGACACGTTCGCCGTCGACCTGTGCGAACCCGACGGCAAGCCGGCCACCAAGGCGTCCAACCACTACCTGCTGCGCGGCCAGTGCGTGGCGATGGAGCGGTTGGAGCGCAAGAACGCCTGGAAGCCGACGGTCGCGGACGGCACGGCGGCCGGGTCGTACACGCTCGTCGTGTACCGCACGAAGTACGGCTTGGTGCAGAGCCGCGCCCTGGTCGGCGGCAAACCCGTCGCGTACACCGCGCTGCGGTCGACCTACCTGCACGAGGTGGACCCGATCATCGGGTTCCAGGAGTTCAACGACCCGAGCGCCATCCGTTCCGCGCAGGACTTCCAGCGCGCCGCGGACCACATCGGGTACGCGTTCAACTGGTTCTACGTCGACTCCAAGGACACGGCGTACTTCAACTCCGGCGCGAACCCGGTGCGCAAGCCGGGCGTCGACCCGAACCTGCCCGTCAAGGCCGCGCAGCAGTACGAGTGGGAGGACTGGGACCCGAACACCAACTCCGCCCGCTACACGCCGGCGGCGGAGCACCCCCAGTCGCTCAACCAGGACTACTACATCAGCTGGAACAACAAGCAGGCGCTGGACTTCACGTCGTCCGGCTTCGGCAACGGCTCGGTGCACCGCGGCGACCTGCTCGACGACCGCGTGAAGGCGTTGATCGCCAACGGCGGCAAGGCCACCAGGGCGTCGGTCACCAAGGCCATGGCCGAGGCGGCGGGCGCCGACCTGCGGGCCGAGCAGGTCCTCCCCGACCTGCTGCGGGTCATCGACAAGGCCGCGGTCACCGACCCGGCGCTGGCGGCGACCGTGCAGAAGCTCAGGGCGTGGCAGCAGGCTGGTTCGCTGCGCCGCGAAACGACCAAGGGCAGCAAGGTCTACGCCCACGCCGAGGCGATCCGCGTGCTCGACGCGTGGTGGCCCAGGTTGGTCCAGGCCGAGTTCCAGCCCGGTCTGGGTGCGGACCTGTACAACGAGCTGGTCAAGGCCGTCCAGGTCGACGAGGCCCCGTCCGACGCCCACGGCGCCGCACCGCACAAGGGTTCGTCGTTCCAGTACGGCTGGTGGAGCTACGTCGACAAGGACGTCCGGCGCGTGCTGGGCGACCAGGTCGCGGGCCCGTTGACCGGCACGTACTGCGGTGGCGGCGACGTGAACGCGTGCCGCACCGTGCTGCTGGACAGCCTCAAGGCGGCGGCCGCCGTGCCGGCCAACCAGGTCTACCCCGGTGACGCGGACTGCTCGGCGGGCGACCAGTGGTGCGCCGACTCGGTGATCCACCGCGCGATGGGCGGCATCACCCAGGACAAGATCCAGTGGCAGAACCGGCCGACCTACCAGCAGGTCGTCCAGTTCCCGGCCCACCGCGGCACCACCCTGACCAACGCGGCGCAGGGCCGGACCGCGACGGCCAGCAGCTACGAGCGGGGCGCGTACAACTCCCCGCCGGCCAACGCCGTCGACGGCAACCCCGCCACGCGCTGGGCCAGCGACTGGAGCGACGACCAGTGGCTCCAGGTCGACCTGGGCTCGGTGCAGCGGGTCGGCCGGGCGTTCCTGCGGTGGGAGACCTCCTACGGGAAGGCGTACCGGATCGAGGTGTCCACCGACGGGGTGGCGTGGCGGCAGGTTTTCGTTACCGCGGAAGGAAACGGTGTCACGGACAACGTGTCGTTCACCCCAACCGACGCGCGGTTCGTACGAATGACGGGTACCCAACGCGGCACCAATTACGGATACTCGCTCTACGAACTCGAGGTCTACCCGCAGTAGACCACTTCCGAGGAAGACCCCGGTCCACCCCCAGGGACCGGGGTCTTCCGCTTTTCGCAGGTCAACGCGGTACGAACAGGTAGTTCCGCACGTCGGGCACGATCCGGGACACCGACCGCCACCCGCCCTGCCGCCAGATCCTCATGTCGTATTCCCTCTCACCGAGCCACGCCACCACGTCCTGCGCCGAGTACCCGAACCGCGCCACGTGCCGTTCCTCGATCTCCAGCAGGAACTTCGGCCGAAGCGTCTCGACCACCCACGCCCCGCCTTCGAGGACCCGCAGCTCCGCCCCCTCGACGTCGGCCTTGATGAAGTTCAGCCGCTTGATCCCCTGCTCGGCCACGAACGCGTCCAGCGTCTGCGTCCGCACCACGACCTCCAGGTGCTCCGCGAACTCCGCGTTCGACCCCAGCCCGTTCGCCCCCGCCGTGAGGAACGACCGCCCGGTCACCGGCACCCCGTGGCGAACCGGCACGCTCATCACCTCCCGCCCCTCCTCGACCCCGAGGGCGACGGAGTGCCGAACCACGTTCCGCCCTTCCCGCGGCCTCAGGACGTAGGACAGCGCCGGGTGCGCGAACACCAGCGGCTCAACGCTGTGGACCGTCCCCTGTGGACCGACCAGCTGCGCGAGCGTCACCGTGTACAGGCC
>DATMCA010000220.1:0-10385 GCA_035559015.1 Umezawaea sp.
AGGTCTGGCAGGCGAACGCCGCCGGGCGCTACATCCACAAGCGCGACCAGCACCCGGCGCCCGTCGACCCGAACTTCACGGGCGTCGGCCGGACGCTGACCGACGGCGACGGCCGCTACTCGTTCACGACCGTGAGGCCCGGGCCCTACCCGTGGAAGAACCACCACAACGCCTGGCGTCCGGCGCACATCCACTTCTCGGTGTTCGGCACCGCGTTCACCCAGCGGCTGATCACCCAGATGTACTTCCCCGGCGACCCGCTGTTCGACCAGGACCCGATCTTCAACTCGGCCCGTCCGGCGGCGCGCAAGGCGCTGATCGCGGCCTTCGACCTCGACAGCACCGTCCCCGAGTGGGCGCTGGGCTACCGCTGGGACATCGTCCTGCGCGGCAGCGACCCGACGCCGTTCGAGGACCAGGAGGACCACGACGATGAGTGACACGCGGACCACGCCGTCCCAGACCGTGGGGCCGTTCTTCGCGATCGGCCTGCCGTGGGACGACGGCCACCTGGTCGTCGACGAGGACGTGCCGGAGGCGTTCGACGTCATCGGCAAGGTGTTCGACGGGGCGGGCGACCCGGTGCCCGACGCGCTGATCGAGATCTGGCAGGCCGATCCCGACGGCCGCTTCGACCACCCGGCCGACCCGCGCGGGGCCGTGGCGCGCGAGGGTTTCCGCGGTTTCGGCCGGTGCCCCACCGACGACGACGGTCGGTTCCAGTTCCGCACGGTCAAGCCCGGACCGCTGCCCGCCGAGGACGGCGTGCAGGCACCGCACCTCAACGTCTCGGTGTTCTGCCGGGGCATGCTGGTGCGGCTGGTGACCCGGATCTACTTCGCCGACGAACCCGGCAACGTCGACGACCCGGTGCTGTCCTCCATCCCCGACCCGTCGCGGCGCCGGACCCTCATCGCGGACACGGCCCCGTTCGGCTACCGCTTCGACATCCACCTCCAGGGCGACGATGAAACCGTCTTCTTCGACCTCTGAGCTGTTCCGCCCGCTGTTCGGCGATCCGCTCGTCGACGCGGAGCTGGGCGACCGGGCGTGGCTGCGCGCCATGCTCGACTTCGAGCGCGCGCTGGTCGTCGTGCAGTCGCACGCGGGGCTCGTGCCGATGGACGCCGCGCGCGTCATCGTGGCGGCGATCGACTCCGCCGTGCTCGACCCGGCGTCGCTGGGGGCCCGCGCCACGGCGTCGGGCAACCCGGTCGTGCCGCTGGTGCGCGACCTCGTGGCCGTGGTGCCCGCGGAGGCGCGGGCGTACGTGCACCACGGCGCGACGAGCCAGGACGTGCTCGACACGGCCGCCTCGCTGGTCGCGTTCCGGGCGCTGCGGCCGATCCTGGACGGGTTGGCCGGGGTCGCGGACGAGTGCGAACGGCTGGCGGTCCGGTACCGCGACACGCTGATCGCCGGGCGGACGCTGGCGCAGCAGGCGGTGCCCACCACGTTCGGGCTCAAGTGCGCGGGCTGGCTGGTGGCCGTGGACGAGGTGCGCGAACGGCTGTCCGCGGTGCGGGCCGAACGCCTGGCGGTGCAGTTCGGGGGAGCGGCGGGCACGCTGGCCTCCCTCGGCGACGCGGGCGCGCCCCTGACCGACCGGCTCGCCGACGAACTGGGCCTGGTGGCGCCGGTGCTCCCGTGGCACACCGACCGCACCCGCTTCGCCGAGCTGGCGGGCGCGCTCGGGTCCGCGGCCGGGGTGCTGGCGAAGATCGCGCAGGACGTCCTCCTGATGGCCCAGACCGAGGTGGGCGAGGTGGAGGAGGCCGACGGCGGCACGTCGTCGGCCATGCCGCACAAGCGGAACCCCGTGCGCGCCGTGCTGGTGACCGCGACGGCCAAGCGGGTCCCCGGACTCGTCGCGACGATGCTGGCGTCGATGGCGCACGAGCACGAACGCGCCGCCGGGGCCTGGCACGCCGAGTGGGAGACCTCCACCGACCTGCTCCGGCTCGTCGGCGGCGCGGTGCACGGGACGCGGGAGCTGTTGGCGCGCCTGGAGGTCCACCCCGAGGTGATGCGCCGCAACCTGGACCTCACCGGTGGCCTCCCGCTCGCGGAGAACGTGTCGACGCGGCTCGCGCCCGCGCTCGGCCGGAGCGGGGCGCAGGACCTCGTCGCCGAGGCCTGCCGCGAGGCGGTGTCGAGCGGAAGGGGTTTGCGGGACGTCCTGGTCGCCGATTCCAGGGTCCAAGAGCACTTGTCAGCCGACGAGATCGATGAGGCACTGGACCCTTCGGGGTACGTCGGCAGCGCCGCCGCGTTCGTGGACCGCGCGCTGGTCGCCCACCAACGGAAGGCGGAGCGGTGAGACTGCACTACGAACTGAGCGGACCGGAGAACGCGCCCGTGCTGGTGCTGGGCAGCTCGCTCGGCACGACCTCGTCGCTCTGGGAGCCGCAGCTCCCGGTGCTGCACGAGTTCTTCCGGGTGCTGCGCTACGACCACCGGGGCCACGGCGGCAGCCCCGCCGCCACCGGGCCGTTCACCGTCGACGACCTCGGCGACGACGTCCTGGAACTGACCGACTCCCTTGGCGTGGAACGGTTCTCCTACTGCGGCCTGTCGCTCGGCGGCATGGTCGGCATGTGGCTCGCGGGCCACGCGCCGGAGCGGGTCGACCGGTTGGCGCTGTGCTGCACCACGGCGTCGTTCCCGTCCCCGCAGCCGTGGCGCGACCGCGCGGCGACCGTGCGGAGGTCCGGGACGGCGGCCATCGCCGAGGCGGTCGTGGGCCGGTGGTTCACCCACGCCATGGCCGAGCGCGACCCCGACCTCGTGGCCGACTTCCGGGCCGGCCTGTCGGCGGTCGACTCGGAGAGCTACGCCGGGATCTGCGACGCGCTCGCCGAGATGGACCTGAGGCCGCTGCTGCCGGCGATCCAGGCGCCGACCGTGGTGATCGCCGGGGCGCAGGACGAGGCGACCCCGCCGGAGTTCCTGCGGGTGATCGCCGACGCCATCCCGGACGCCGAGCTGTACGTCGTCGGCGACGCGGCCCACCTGGCGAACGTCGAGGCGGCCGACGCCGTGTCGGTGATCCTGCACGGCCACCTGACCACCGCGGGGGCCCGCTGATGTCCTTCGAGGAGGGCATGGAGGTCCGCCGCGAAGTCCTCGGCGACGAGCACGTCGACCGCGCCGTGGAGCGCACCGACGAGTTCACGGCGGACTTCCAGCGGTTGATCACCGAGTACGCGTGGGGCGAGGTGTGGACCCGGCCGGGTCTGGACCGCCGGACGCGGTCGTGCATCACCCTGGCGATGCTCGCGACCCTGCACCACGACGACGAACTGGCCATGCACGTGAAGGCCGCCCTGCGCAACGGGCTGACCCGCGAGGAGATCGGGGAAGTGCTGCTCCAGGTCGCCGTCTACGCGGGCGTGCCCGCCGCCAACCGCGCGTTCGCCGTGGCGCAGCGGGCGTTCGCCTCGTTGGAGCCGTGACCGGACAGGGGCGCTCCGCCGACTTCGTGCGGTCGTTGGAGCGGGGGCTGTCGGTCATCCGGGCGTTCGACGCCGAGCACCCGGAGTTGACGCTGAGCGAGGTCGCCCGGCGCACCGGGCTGACCAGGGCCGCCGCCCGGCGGTTCCTGCGCACGCTGGTCGAGCTGGAGTACGTGAGCACCGACGGGCGGCTGTTCGCGCTGCGCCCCAAGGTCCTGGAGCTCGGCTACGCCTACCTGTCCGGACTGGGGCTGCCCGAGATCGCGTTGCCGCACCTGGAGAACCTGGTCGCGACCGTCCACGAGTCGTCGTCGGTGTCCATCCTGGACGGTGCCGACGTGGTGTACGTGGCGCGCGTGCCGACCAAGCGGATCATGACCGTGTCGATCAGCGTCGGGACCAGGTTCCCGGCCTACGCCACGGCGATGGGCCGGGTGCTGCTGGCGAGCCGTCCGGGGGAGTGGCTGGAGTCCTACCTCGCGTCGGTGCGGCTGCGACCGTTGACCCGCAACACGATCGTCGACCCGGTGGTGCTGCGCGAGGAGCTGGGGCTGGTCCGGGAGCAGGGGTGGTCGCTCGTGGACGAGGAGTTGGAGGAGGGCCTGCGGTCGATCGCGGTGCCCATCCGCCGTGCCGACGGCCTCGTCGTCGCCGCGGTCAACGTCTCCGCGCACGTCGGTCGGGGCGACGCCGTGACGATCCGCGAGGACCTGTTGCCGCACTTGACCTCGACGGCCGAGGCGATTCAAGAGGACTTGCGCCGGTAACGCCCTCGTCACGACCGTGACCTAACCGTGAGAGCGCTCCCATTGACCGGGGACCGTGGCCCGTGGCACCTTTCCGGCAATCGAGTTCCACGAAAGGTGCCCCATGGACGTGGCTACCGTGAGAGCGCTCCCACCCGTGGGGGCCTCAGACCGGTTCCAGCGCGCGGTGCGGTTCGGCGGGCAGCTCCACCCGGATGGCGTCGCCGGGCCGGACCGGGCCGCCGACCAGCACGACCGCCATTACCCCGGCCTTGCGGACCAGGTCGCCCGCGGCGTCCCGGCCCAGCACGGCCTTCATCAGTCCCCGGTGGAACCCGTCGAGCTGGAGGCACGGGTTGCGCAGTCCGGTCACCTCGACGACGGCTTCGGCGCCCAGGTGGAGCAGGGTGCCGGTCGGCAGGCCGAGGAGGTCGACACCCCGCGTGGTGACGTTCTCGCCGACCGATCCGGGCTCCACCGGGAACCCGGCGGCCCGCAGTTCGTCCTGCAGCTCGCCGTGGACCAGGTGCACCTGACGGAGGTTGGGAGCCGTCGGATCGCGCCTGACCCGCGACCGGTGCTGGACCGTCACGCCCTGGTGGGCGTCCCCCTCGACGCCGAGGCCCGCGAGCAAGCGGATTTCGGGTCGGGTGGGCTTCGTGAACGTGTGCTCCGAGCTGCTGCTCACCGCTTCGACCATCCCCATGGAGGCGACCCTAGCCCTGTCCGCCGCAGGCCAGCGGCCGTTTGACGTAGTCGACCGTGCGTCGCCTTTTCGTTACCGACCGAGGTATTGACCCCTGGGGTTTCGGCCATGTTAACTGCACCACACCTCTCGCGGAACCGGTTTCGGTACCGGTACCGCGAAGGGTGGAGACGGTAGCGGACCGCATGACGAGGGAGTGCCAGATGCGGGTCACGATCGCCGAGGTCGCCCTCCGCGCCCAGGTGAGCAAGGCGACTGTGTCCCGTGTGCTGAACGGCAAGCCCGATGTGGACGTGACCACGGCGGAGCGCGTCCGGCAGGTCATCGACGAGATCGGCTACGTGCCCAGCGCGCGTGCGGTCGGACTCGCTCGGGGCCGGGCGCGCACCGTCGGAATGCTGGCCCCCTCGCTGACCTGGCCCTGGATGGGCGAGGTGTTGCAGGGCATAGTCGACACCCTGGAGACCGAGGGCTACGGCCTCCTGCTCTACACCGTGAACCGCGGTCCGGACTCGCTCAGCCAGTTCGCCAGCCACGTCTCGGCCAACGCCTTCGACGGGCTGCTGGTGATCGAGCCGCCGGACACCCTCAACTACATCGCCACGCTCTACGCGCAGGGCCTGCCGGTCGTCATGATCGACGACCGCGGCTCGCACCCGCAGTTCCCCTCGGTTGCCACCACCAACCGCGAGGGGGCGCAGGGCGCCGCGCGCCACCTGCTCGCCGCGGGCCGGACCAAGTTCGCCGTCGTCACCGGCCCGATGCAGTTCGGCTGCACCAGGGAACGGCTCGACGGCTTCCGCGACGCGCTCGCCGCGGTCGGGTTGTCCGTGGACCCCCGTCTCGTCGTCGATGGTGACTTCACCACCGACGGAGGTATGGTGGCCACCGAGAAGCTGTTGTCGACGGGCATCCCGTTCGACGGCGTCTTCGCCCACAACGACCTCTCCGCGATGGGTGTCCTGCGCGCGCTGCGCAAGGTGGGCCGGGACGTGCCCGGTGACGTGTCCGTCGTCGGTTTCGACGACGTGCCGATCGCCTCGCACGCCGAGCCCTCGTTGACCACCGTTCGGCAGCCGCTCCAGGAGATGGGCGTGGCGGCCGCTCGGATGCTGCTCTCCCACTTCGGCGGCGAAGCGCTGCCGGAGAAACCACTCGTGCTGCCGACCTCGCTCGTGGTCCGACAGTCAGCTCCACAGAACTAGTCGCACACCCTGTTTTCCACCGTGCCCGCTGTTTAAGGTGGGCCACCCGTTTTACCTTCCTGAGAGCGCTCTCTCATAACCCGCCGGGAGAATTCCATGCAAGGCATACGCCGCAGGACCACACTCGCGCTGATCGGCACCATGGCCGTCGCGCTGGTGGCCGCTGCGTGTTCATCGGGTGGTGCCACCAAGAGCGCCACGAGCGGCGTCCTGACGGTGGGCATGCCGAACGGGCCGCAGACGAACAACAGCAACCCGTTCCTCGCCACGTCGGCGGGCGCGTCGCTGGGTTACCGCTTCATGATCTACGAGCCCCTCGTGCAGACCAACCCCATCGCGCCGTCCGAGAAGGGCACGCCGTGGTTGGCCGAGAAGTGGGAGTGGGCGGACAACTACCAGAAGCTCACCGTCACCACGCGGGCGGACGTCAAGTGGAGCGACGACAAGCCCTTCACCGCTGGTGACGTCGCGTACACGTTCAACCTGCTGAAGGACAAGTCCGCGCTCAACACCAACGGCCTCCCGATCGCGGGCGCGAGCAAGGTCAGCGACACCGCGGCCGAGATCACCTTCAGCAAGCCGCAGTTCGTGAACGAGAACAAGATCCTCAACTCGTTCATCGTGCCCGAGCACATCTGGAAGGACGTGCCGGACCCGACGACGTTCACCAACGAGACGCCCGTCGGCACCGGCCCGTACTCGCTGAAGACCTTCACCCCGCAGACCGTCACGCTGTCGGTGCGGAACAGCTACTGGCAGGACCTCCCCAAGGTCCCGGAGATCCAGTACACCTCGTACAACGACAACAGCGCGCAGACGACCGCCCTCGCGAGCGGTGCGGCGCAGTGGTCCTACGTGTTCATGCCGAACTACGAGTCCCTGTACGTCAACAAGGACCCGAAGAACCACAAGATCTGGATGCCCGCCGGTCTCGGCATCCACGCGCTGTGGCTGAACACCGCGAAGGCGCCGTTCAACAACGTCGCGCTGCGCAAGGCGCTGAACATGGTGATCGACCGCGAGGTCATCTTCCAGCAGGGCCACTCGAAGCTGTTCCCGAAGGTCGACAACGTCACGGGCATCCCCAGCCCGGCCGGTGACCCGTTCATCGCCGCCGAGTACAAGGGCAAGACCGCCAAGGTCGACGTCGAAGGCGCCAAGAAGGTGCTCACCGAAGCCGGCTACAAGATCGAGGGCGACGCGCTGAAGGACCCGGCCGGTGCTCCGGTCACCTTCGCGCTGACCGACCCCGCGGGCTGGTCCGACTACCTGACCGACCTCGACATCATCAAGAACGCCGTCAAGGCGCTGGGCATCACCGCCGAGGTCAAGACGCAGACCGTCGACCAGTGGACGACGGACTTCAACACGGGCGCGTTCGACGCCACGATGCACTGGACCAACAGCGGCGCGACGCCGTTCGAGGGCTACCAGAACATCATGGACGCCGCGGCCAGCAAGCCGATCGGCGAGCCCGCCGCCAACGCGCAGGGCCGTTTCAACGACCCCGCCGCGACCGCCGCGCTGGTGGCCTACGCCTCCGCGCCGGACGACGCCGCCCGCAAGACGAACCTGGACCTGCTCCAGAAGATCTTCGTCGAGCAGGTTCCGGCCATCCCGCTGGTCTCGTCGCCGGTCGGCGCCGAGTACAGCACGAAGAGCTGGATCGGCTGGCCCACCGAGGCCGACCCGTACGCGCCGCCGCAGCCGACGCAGACCAACGCGTTGCAGGTGGTTCTCCGCTTGAAGCCGGCCACCGCGTGACCGGCGAGGTCGTGCTGGCGGCACGTGGTGTCACCAAGCACTTCCCGGTATCCCGCAAGGGACGGCAAGTGCTTACCCGCCAGCCACGCGCGGTACACGCGGTGGACGACGTCTCGTTCGACCTGCGCAGAGGACACGTGACCGCGCTGGTCGGCGAGTCGGGCTCGGGAAAATCCACCGTGGCCAGGCTGCTCGCGCAGCTGTACCCGCTGACCTCGGGCGATATCGTTTTGAACGACGTGCCCACCAAGGTGAAGCGGGGCAGGTCCTTCCGGGCTTACTGCAAGCAGGTCCAGATGATCTTCCAGGACCCGTTCGCGTCGTTGAACCCGGTCCACACCATCCGCTACCACCTCACGAGGGCACTTCGGGTGCACCACGGGCGGGTCAAGGGAGAAGAGCTGGAGAAGGGGTTGGCCTCGCTCCTGGAGCGGGTCAACCTCACCCCTCCGGAGCGCTTCCTGGACAAGTACCCGCACGAGTTGTCGGGCGGCCAGCGCCAGCGCGTAGCCATCGCGCGGGCGCTGGGCGCCGACCCGACGGTCCTGCTGGCCGACGAACCGGTGTCGATGCTCGACGTGTCGATCCGGCTCGGCGTGCTGAACCTGCTGCGGGACCTGAAGGAACGGCTCCACCTGGCCATCCTGTACATCACCCACGACATCGCGTCGGCGCGCTACTTCGCCGACACGACGATGGTGATGTACGCGGGCCAGGTCATCGAGGGCGGTGACAGCGAGACCGTCACCCAGGAGCCCGCCCACCCGTACACGCAACTGCTCATCAGGTCCGCTCCCGACCCGGAGCGGGCGCACAACGGGGTGCCGACGGTGACGACGGCCCCCGGTGAACCACCCAGCCTGATCAGCCCGCCACCGGGCTGCCGCTTCGCCCCGCGGTGCCCGTACGCCGCGGAGAAGTGCCGCACCGCGACCCCGCCGAAGTTCGACCTCGGCGCGTCGCACTACGCGGCTTGTTGGCTGTACGACGCGGAGACCTCGGACGAGCACCCGCGTCGTGACTCAGTGGAGGTTGGGGCATGAGGTTCCTGCTCCGGCGGGCGTTGTTCTACCTGATCACGGCCTGGGCCGCGATCACGATCAACTTCATGCTGCCCCGCTTCCTGCCCGGTGACCCCGTGCAGGCGATGATCGCCCGGTTCCAGGGCCGGTTGAGCACGGACGCCATCGCGTCGCTGTACGTCCTCTTCGGACTGGACACGAAGACGAGCATGTTCTCGCAGTACATCACTTACTGGGGCAACCTGTTCAAGGGCGACCTCGGCCTGTCGTTCACCTACTTCCCGACCCCGGTGTCGGAGGTGATCGCGCAGAGCATCCCGTGGACGTTGGCGCTGATGGGCGTCACCACGGTCATCAGCTTCGTGCTGGGCACCATGATCGGTGTCTACGCGGGCTGGAAGCGCGGCTCGTGGATCGACGCCCTGCTGCCGATCACCACGTTCTTCTCGGCCATCCCGTACTTCTGGCTCGGCCTCATCGCCATCTCCGTGTTCGCCGTCGGCTGGGGCGTGTTCCCGGCCGCGGGCGGCTACGAGCCCGGCCTGGTCCCGAGCTTCGACTGGGAGTTCATCGGCAGCGCGCTGTACTACTCGGTGCTGCCCGCGATGACCGTGCTCATCAGCTCGATCGCGGGCTGGATCCTGGGCATGCGCAACATGATGGTCACCGTGTCCTCCGAGGACTACGTGACGGTCGCGCACGCCAAGGGCCTGCCCGAGAAGCGCGTGATGCTCGGCTACGCCGCCCGCAACGCGGTGCTGCCCAGCATCTCCGGTTTCGCGCTGTCGCTGGGCTTCATCGTCGGCGGCACGCTGCTGGTGGAGATGGTGTTCTCCTACCCCGGCATCGGCTACGTCCTGTTCACCGGCGTCAACGCCAAGGACTACCCGTTGATGCAGGGCATCTTCCTGATCATCACGATGGCGGTGCTGGTGGCGAACCTGCTCGCCGACGTGGTGTACCTGATGCTCGACCCGCGCACCCGAAAGGCGGCCTGAGCATGAAGTCTGCCTTGAACGGCAAGACGATCGCCGGACTGTCGATCATGGGCTTCTTCGTCCTGATCGCGATCGTCGGCTCGTGGATCGCGCCCTACGACCCGTCCGCGATGAGCAGCGACATCATGACGCCGCCGTCCGGCTCCCACTGGTTCGGCACGACCCAGACCGGTCAGGACATCTTCTCCCAGGTGCTCGTGGGCGCCAGGGGCGTGCTGGTCGTCGGGCTCGTGGCGGGCGCCATCGCCACGGTGCTGTCGGTGCTGATCGGCGTCACGGCGGGGTTCCTCGGCGGCGTGGCCGACGAGTTCCTCTCCGCGCTGAGCAACATCTTCCTGGTCGTCCCGGCGCTGCCGCTGATCATCATCGTCACCTCGTTCCTCCCGGACGCCGGTGACTTCCTGATCGCCTTCGTGATCAGCGCGACCGGCTGGGCCTGGGGTGCGCGCATCCTGCGCGCCCAGACGCTGTCGCTGCGCCAGCGCGACT
>DATMCA010000221.1:0-2216 GCA_035559015.1 Umezawaea sp.
CCGCTAGCTCGGTGTCGAACAGGACGCTCGGATGGAGATCGAGTTCGGCGAGGCACGGCAGGTCTTGCGACGCCGCGTGCAGCACCCACTCGGTTCCTTCCAGCGCTTCGACCAGCGGATCGAGCCGACCGCCCAGGGCGATCGGATCGATCAGCACGGTTCCAGCGCCTTCCCGGCGCAGTTGCACCAGGTAGGCACGTTGCGAGTAGCGGTAGCCCGAGGCTCGCTCGGTGTCCACCGCGACCGGACCCTTCGCCCCGGCGAGAGCCGTAGCTGCTCGCCGGAGCGCTGACAGGTCGGACACCACTGGCGGAACCCCCTCTGCGGGTTCCGTCAGCGGGACCGGATCTGCTCCGGTTGGTTCGGTTGGCTCGTCGGCGGGTACGTCCACGACGGATGACCCTATGACGAACGTCCCGCTCGCGGGTGTATTAGGCCGGTTCAGTGCGTCAACCAGCTCAGCGGATCACGCCGGCACGCATGGCCAGCGCCACCATCTGAGCCCGGTCACCGGTGCCCAGCTTGCGCCCGATCCGGCTCAGGTGAGACTTCACCGTGAGCGCGGAAAGGCTGAGCGCTTCGCCGATCTCCTTGTTGCTCTGGCCATCGGCGACCAGCTGGAGGACCTCGACCTCACGCGCGGAAAGCTCCCGCGGAGTGTTGTCGGTGCCCGGAACCCTGGTGCCCGCAGCGAGCACCGGAGCCACGCTCGGATCCGCGTAGACCCCGCCGTCGAGAACCCTGCGCACCCCGTCGGTGACCACCATGGGCGAAGCCGACTTCAGGAGGTACGCCTGAGCGCCCGCCTGGAAAGCCGACCGAACCGCATAGGGGTCGTCGGAGGATGCGAGGACCACGATTCGCGGCCAGCCCTGAGCACGGAGTTCCGTGACCAGGTCGATACCGGTGCCATCCGGTAGGCCCAAGTCGAGGATCGCGAGGTCGCAAGGTCCGGTTGCCAGAGCCCGCGCCCGAGCCTCTGCAACCGATGCGGCCTCATGCACTGTCCCGGCTCCCATTTGGGTGAGCCGAGCGGATATCGCCTCCCTCAGCAGTGGGTGGTCGTCGACCACCAGCACTGAGAACAACTCTTCCCGCGGGTGCGGGACCATGTTCGCCGGCAACGAGCCGGCTGGCGTGGTACGAACGGCCTGACCTAAGCCGACGGCAGCCACGTCACTACCTCCCTGGAGTCGGTCGTGCCCCCCGACCGGCACCGGGACTTTCGGCCAATCAGCCGCGCCACTGATCGACCGAAAGTGGTGTCGTCTGGGGCAGCGTAGCCGCCCGAGCGGGTCTACGGGACGATCAATCGGGTATCTATCCCTATCGAGTTGTGACTGGTGACCCCTTCTGTCACACGATCGGCTGACAACTGGATGGGGCCGTAACGCGAGTCTCACTCACAACGACATCTAGGAGTTTCCTGTGGCGAGCAGCACAAGCCGGGACCGTGCGCAGGCACTTCTCGACCGGATCCAGCTCGCCGACGGTCACAACGACCTGCCTTGGGCGCTCCGGGACTTCTTCCGATCCGACTCAAACAGTGAAAAGTCAACGGACGGTTCCGGGGAGGACGTGTTCGCCACCGCGGCCCGCGTGGACCTGTCCGTCCGGCAGCCCTCGCTCCACACCGACCTCGTCCGGTTGCGCGAAGGCCGGGTGGGGATGCAGTTCTGGTCCGTCTGGATCCCGTGCTCGCTGGCGGGCGACGGAGCGGTGACCGCCGTGCTGGAGCAGATCGAACTGGTCCACGAACTGGTGGCCCGGTACCCGGCGGACCTGGCCCTGGCGACCACCGCCGCCGAGGCCGAGGCGGCGTTCGCGTCGGGGCGGATCGCGTCGCTGCTCGGAGCCGAGGGCGGGCACAGCATCAACTCGTCGCTCGGGGTGCTGCGGGCGTTGCGGCGGCTCGGGGTCCGGTACATGACGCTCACCCACAACGAGAACACCCCGTGGGCGGACTCGGCGACCGACGAACCGGTGCACGGCGGGCTGACCCCGTTCGGGCGGGACGTGGTCCGCGAGATGAACCGGATCGTCATGTTCGTCGACCTCTCGCACGTGTCCGCCGACGTGATGCGCGACGCCCTCGCGGTGGCGACCGCCCCGGCGATCTTCAGCCACAGCTCCGCCAGGGCGGTCTGCGAGCACCCCCGCAACGTGCCCGACGACGTGCTCGCGTCGCTCGCCGGCAACGGTGGCGTGTGCATGGT
>DATMCA010000222.1:0-6118 GCA_035559015.1 Umezawaea sp.
CGCACGCCGTGGAACTGCTCGCCGCGGCCAAGGCGGACAAGGACAGCGCCCCCGTCGTGAGGCGCAAGACGCGTAAAAAGGTCACATGAATCCAGCCGGGATGAACCGACGCCTCATCGGCGCGGTCGCGCTGGCGGTGGGCGCGGTCGCGACGGCCGGCGGCGTCCTCCTGCCGCTCTACCAGGAGACGCGGACGTTCCCAGGGCAGAACTCGACCCTGGTGGTGACGGCGTTCGGCAGCACCGGAACGGGGGCGTCCACCCCCGGCTTCGGCGTTCCGCTCGTCCTCGCCGCGCTGCTGATGCTCGTCGCCGCCGCGCTGGTGTTCCGCGAGACCCCGTCGACGCCCCTCGGGCGGATGACGGCCATCGCGGGCGCCGCCGTGCTGCTCGGCGCCGCGTGGTCGGTGTACCTGTTCGTCACGAACCTGTCGGCCATCGCGATCGTGTCCGTGCCGCCCGGTGGGCAGCTCGTGCAGACGCTCGACCTCGGCCTGATGATGCTCGGCGGCGGCTGGGTCGTGGGCACGCTCGGCGCGGTCCTCGTGCAGGAGCTGCCCGAGGCGGACACCTCGCGGGAGGAGTGGCGGGAACGCGCCGAACGCGTGCGCGAGACCGTCCGGACCAGCGAACGCGCCCGCGTCCCCGAGCGCGCGGAGTCCGTGGTCCCGGACCGGGCGCGCGAGGAGATCCCGGTCCCCCAGGAGGCACGGGCCGCGGAGCGGACGCGCAAGACACCGCCCGCCACCGAGACCCCGTGGGAGCAGCCGAAGCCCTCCCCGTCCGGCGGCAAGCGGCGGCGCAGGCACGCGCTGCGCGAGTCCGACGAGGAGCCGGAGAACGACGAGGCGATCATCTACCAGCTGCCGGACGTGGCCGTCGACGACGTGGCCACCCCGCCGCTGGGGTACCCGGCGGCCGAGTTCGGTCCACCGGAACCGGAGTCCTACGGCTTCCCACCCGAGGAGTTCGGGCCGCAGGGGCCCGAGGACGAGCCGGAGGCGACCACCCGCGTGACCCTCGACCCGGTCGACCCGCCCGGCCGGTCATGAGGCAGCGGCTCGGCGTGTTCTCGCTGCTGGCCGGCGCAGTGCTCGCGCTGGTGGGCTCGCTGCTGCCGGTGTACCGCCAGGCGTACCGGCTCGCCGAGCAGCTCGAACTGGAGGTCACGGCCTGGAACGTCCGCACCATCACCGGGCCCCGCCCGGAGAGCGACGAGTTCAGGTCGTCGGTGCAGTACGGCGTGCCGCTGGCCGCCACGGCCGCCCTGCTGGTGCTGGCCGTGCTGTTCCTGCGGAGCCGCCGGTTCGGCGCGGTGGCGCGGTTCCTCGCGGCGGGCGTGCCGCTGATGCTCGTCGGCGCCGTGTGGGTCGTGCTCCAGGTGTACCTGCGGCTGGCCGAGGGCAACCGCCGCGTCGACCCGATCACCCTCACCACACCGGGCCTCGGCCTGTGGGTGCTGGCGGTCGCCTGCGTCCTGGCCGTCGCCGGCGGTGTGCTCGTGCAGCACTGGCCGGCACCGGAGCCCGCGCCGGAACCGGAGCCCGAGGGCGCCGTCGTCCACCGGCTGCCCGACGCCGAGGACCACGAACAGGTCTCCTAGCCCGGTGGTCGCCCGTCCACCGCTCGGGCAGAGTGGGTGGTGGGCCGATCGACTTGGGGGAGTGGTGGAACGGGCGAGCGACGAGGGAGGACCCCGGTCGGGGCGCGTGAGGCGCACGGTCGGCGCGGTCGCGCTGGGAGCGGGCGCGGTGCTCGCGGTCGTGGCGTCGACGCTGCCGGTGTTCGTGCAGGAACTCGCCTTCACCGCGCAGCGGGAGACGTTCACCTTGACCCTCTGGGGATTCGAGTCGTCGCTGGACCACAACGGTGGCGACAGGGCCGGGGTGGGCTACGGGGTGCCGGTGATCGCCGCGGCGGTGCTGCTCGCGGTGTCGGCGGTGCTGGTGCTGGCCGCTCCTCGGCTCCCGGCCCGGTTCGCCGGGCCCACGAGCGTTGCCGCGATCGGCTCGGCCGCCGTGCTCACCGGCTCCACGTGGACCGTGGGCCAACTCGTGCTCGTGGCCTTGTCGAGCGGGGACACCGCCGTCAAGACGGGCGTCGGCTCGGGCATGAGCACGCTGGTGATCGCCTGCGTCGTCGCGCTGGCGGGTGGCCTGCTGGCGCAGCACTGGCCGGGACTCGTGTCCGAGCCCCGACCGGAACCCGGGGGCGTCGTCGTCTACCGGCTCCCCGACGCCGAGGGCGGCGCGGACACCCCGCCGTTCGGCGTCCCGGTCCGCGACGACACCGCCGAGGGTGGCTCGTGAAGCGGCTCGCGGGGGTGACCGCGCTGCTGGCGGGCGCGGTGCTGACGGCGACGGGCTCGACCGGGTCGCTGTACGAGACGACGCGGATCGACAGCGGGTACCGGTCCGGGTACCGGATGACCCTGTGGGGCGGCGAGTACACCACTCCAGAGGGGGCGACCGAGGTCGGGGACGTCCCGATCCTGTTCGGCGTGCCCGCCGTCGTGGCCGCGGTGCTGCTGGTGGTCGCCGCGGTCCTGGTGCTCGCCACGCGGCGGCTCCCGGCTGGGGTGGCGCTGGGCGCCAGGGTGGGCGCGGTCGTGGCGGCCGGGCTGCTCGTCGGCGCGGTGTGGACCGTGGGCCAAATGGTGCGGGCGGCGACGGAGGAGAGCGACCCCGTCGGTGGAACGCTGGTGGCCACCGCCGGTACCGGGATGTGGCTGCTGATCGCCGCCGCCGTCGTGGCGGTGGCGGGTGCCCTGCTGGTCCAGCAGCGGCCCGAGGTGCCCGCCTACCAGCCCTTGGACGATGACGACACCGACACCCCTCCGATGGGTGTACGGATTCACCCATCAGTGTCCACAGAGGAATAATCACCCGGCTGAGCTGCGAGTACCGGTCGGCGTGGCACTCCGGCGCCCGCCTGTGGATCAGCCACCATCGGACGCATGAAGCTCTCCGGGTTGCTCAGCCGCACGAACCACGACCTGCCGGGTGTCATCGGCGTCGCTCGGGTCGATCGCCGCGCGGGCGACCTGCTGAGGCGGCTGAGCCCGGGGGACGTCGCGGTGCTCGACCAGGTCGACATCGACCGCCGGACGGCGGAGGCCCTCGTCGCCGCCGAGGTGGTCGGGGTGGTGAACGCGTCACCGTCGATCTCCGGCCGGTTCCCGAACCTGGGCCCGGAACTGCTGATCGAGGCGGGCATCCCGCTCATCGACAACGTCGGCAGCGCGGTGCTGCGCGACGTCCGGGACGGCACGAGGCTGCGGCTGCTCGACGGCGTCGTCTACGACGGCGAGACCGAGGTCGCACGCGGTGACGAGCAGAGCGCGGAGTCGATCGCCGACGCCATGATCGAGGCCAAGGCGGGCATGGCGGCGCAGCTGGAGGCGTTCTCCGCCAACACGATCGAGTTCCTGCGCCGCGAACGCGCGCTCGTGCTCGACGGCATCGGCGTGCCCGAGCTGTACGTGCCGATGCGCGACCGGCAGGTGCTGGTCGTCGCGGGCGGACCGAGCCACGCCGCCGAGCTGCGCAGGCTGCGCAAGTACATCCGCGAGTACCGGCCGGTGCTGGTGGGCGTCGACGCCGGCGCGGACACGCTGTTCGACGCCGGGTACAAGCCGGACGTGATCGTCGGCGACCCGGACGGCATCGGCACCGCGACCCTCAAGGCGGGCAAGGAGGTCGTCGTGCCCGCGCAGACCGACGGGCACGCGCCCGGCCTGGAGCGCATCCAGGACCTCGGCATCGGCGCGGTGACGTTCCCGTCGTCCGGCAACGCCGAGGACCTCGCGCTGCTCATCGCGGAGGCGCACGGCGCGAGCCTCGTCGTGACCGTCGGCGTCCAGGCCGGCCTGCGGGAGTTCCTCGACCGCGGCCACTCGGGCTCCAACCCGTCCACGTTCCTCACCCGGCTCAAGCTCGGCAGCAAGCTGGTCGACGGCGAGGCCGTCGCCACCCTGCACCGCAGCCGGGTCTCGTTCGGCGTGATCCTCCTGCTGGTGCTGGCCGCCGTCCTCGCGATGGTCGCCGCGGTGGCCGTGTCCGGCGTCGGCCACGTCTACGTCGACATCGCCGTCGACGCGTTCCGCACCGTCACCGACTGGTCGAAGGGGCTGTTCTCTTGATCTCCTTGCGCTACCACATCGTCTCGATCACGGCGGTCTTCCTGGCGCTCGCGGTGGGCGTCGTGCTCGGGTCGACGGCCATCAGCAGCAGGCTGCTGT
The DNA here is from genome assembly GCA_035559015.1 of Umezawaea sp. Taxonomy (GTDB): domain Bacteria; phylum Actinomycetota; class Actinomycetes; order Mycobacteriales; family Pseudonocardiaceae; genus Umezawaea. The sequence goes on from DATMCA010000222.1 coordinate 4,240, forward strand.
CCGGGCTGAGCGACGACAACGGCGCGCTGGGCAAGCAGGTCGTCGACCTCCAGGCCGAGCGCAACGCGTTGAACGCCAAGCTGTCCGAGGCCGACCGCTTCGCCACCTCCGTCGGCCCGCTGTCGGTCAAGGGCCAGCTCACCGACCGCACGGTCGTGCTGGTCACCACCGCCGACGCGCGCCCCGGCGACCGCGACTCCCTGGCCGCGCTGCTGCGCGCCGCGGGCGCCACCGTCACCGGCGAGCTCCAGCTCACCGACTCCTTCGTCGACCCGCACAAGGCCGACCAGCTCCGCGACCTGGTCGCCCGCCTCCAGCCCGCGGGCACCCAGCTGCCCACCGCGTCCGACCCCGGCACCCGCGCGGGCGGCCTGCTCGGCACGCTGCTGCTGCTCAACAAGGACACCAACGAACCCCAGGCCAGCGCGGACGAGATCGCCTCGGCGCTCGGCGGGCTGTCCGGCGCGGGCTTCGTCAAGCCCGGCCAGGGACTGCGACCGGCGCAGCTGGCCGTGGTGCTCACCGCCGGTTCCGTCGTCGGCGACTCGGCCGGTGACCGCGCCGCCACGATCGCCCGGTTCGCCATCCAGCTGGACCGCTCGGGCGCCGGCTCGGTCCTCGCGGGCGGCGACGGCTCGGCGAGCGGCACCGGCGGCATCGGCGTCGTCCGGGCCGACACGGCGGCCACGTCGGTGCTGTCGACCGTCGACAACGCGGACACGGCCGCGGGCCGCGTCGTCACCGTGCTCGCGCTGCGTGAGCAGTTGGACGGCAAGTCCGGCCGCTACGGCGTGGCGGGCAACGCCGAGGCCCCGTCACCAGGTCAGTCCGGCTGATTAAGCCATTCGAGTGATGTGCTTGCGTGGTGCGTGCGGTGGGTCCCGGCTCGCGCATGTTAGCGTTGTGGCCCGTGGACAGGGGTTATCCCCTTTCGGAAATCTTTCAGACCACGGGAGCCTCGTTGGTGCTTCAAGCACGTACCACCAAGCACGTCTTCGTCACCGGAGGCGTCGCGTCCTCCTTGGGCAAGGGGCTCACGGCTTCCAGCCTCGGCCAGTTGCTGACTTCCCGTGGTCTGCGGGTGACCATGCAGAAGCTCGACCCCTACCTCAACGTCGACCCCGGCACGATGAACCCGTTCCAGCACGGCGAGGTGTTCGTCACCGACGACGGCGCCGAGACGGACCTGGACATCGGCCACTACGAGCGCTTCCTCGCGCGTGACCTGTCCGGCGAGGCGAACGTCACGACCGGCCAGGTGTACTCCGAGGTGATCGCCAAGGAGCGCCGAGGCGAGTACCTGGGCGACACGGTGCAGGTGATCCCGCACATCACGGACGAGATCAAGCGCCGCATCCGCGCGATGGCCGAGCCGGACGCCGAGGGCTTGGTGCCGGACGTCGTCATCACCGAGGTCGGCGGCACCGTCGGCGACATCGAGTCGCTGCCGTTCCTGGAGGCCGCGCGGCAGGTGCGCCACGACGTGGGCCGCGACAACGTGTTCTTCCTGCACGTGTCGCTGGTGCCCTACCTGGCGCCGTCCGGCGAGCTGAAGACCAAGCCGACGCAGCACTCCGTCGCCGCGCTCCGCAACATCGGCATCCAGCCCGACGCGATCGTGTGCCGGGCCGACCGGGAGATCCCGGACGCCCTCAAGCGCAAGATCGCGCTCATGTGCGACGTCGACCAGGACGCCGTCGTGGCGGCCGTCGACGCCCGCTCGATCTACGACATCCCCAAGGTCCTGCACGGCGAGGGCCTGGACGCGTACGTCGTCCGCAGGCTCGACCTGCCGTTCCGCGACGTCGACTGGACCGTGTGGGGCGACCTGCTGGACCGCGTCCACAACCCCACCGAGACCGTGCGGGTGGCGCTGGTC
>DATMCA010000223.1:0-14132 GCA_035559015.1 Umezawaea sp.
GGAACCGGCGCACACAGGCTGACCCACAACGGACCGGGCGTAGGCGGGCGACCCACAACGGAACCGGCAGCCGGGGCTTTAAAGCGTGGCCGATTTGACTTGGGGTTTTTGGCGCTAAAATTAGTCGGGCGGCAAGCTTTACACCTGCCGTTTTGGCCCGGCTAGCGCCAAAAAGAGGGGCCCCAAGTCAAATCGGCCACCCACGCTGGAACCGGCACCACACCAGAACGATCCCAACAAAACGCCCGCCATCCCCAAAGGGAACGACGGGCGCCTAGCCCCCACACCTACCGCCGCTTCACCATCTTCACCAGCCCCTTGAACGTCTCCTCCAACCCGGACGAGAACGGGTTGTCGTGCACCAGGTACGTCCAAGTCGTGTTGGGCCTCTTCACCCCGGCAGCGGCCAACTCCGCCCCATCAGGCCCGAACTTCGCCTCGGCGAACGTCTCCTCAGCCGCCTCCCACGAATCCGGCACGATCCTGTTGAACGTGGGGATCGCCTCCCGGTGGAACTCGTCCAACGGATTCTGCCGAGCCAACGCCCGCAGGTGAATCCCCTCCCGCAGGTCCGTCAGGAAGGTCAGGTGCTCACTCCACCGCTGATCCAGGTGGTACAACGTGATCAACCGCGCCGAGGACACCAGGACATCCTCCGACACGTCCTCCTTCAACTCGGCAGCCCGCTCCGGCGCCCTCTTCGCCAGTTCCTCCCAAGCGGCGTCCGTCGTCAGCACCTTGTCCCGGTGCGACATCAACAACTCCCGCTGGTGCTCCACGAGCTTGTTGTACCGCCACGTGTTCCGGTGGATCTCCAGGTGCACACCCTCGGCCACCCGCTGCGCGTGCTCGACCGTGTGCAGCGTCCCCGCGTCCGTGATCCGCCCGTCGTCGTCCACCTCGACCGGCTCGTCGTGGTCCGGTGCGAACTGCGTGACCACCTCGTCCTGCAACGACCCGAAGAACACCGACCCACCGGGGTCGCCCTGCCGCCCGGCCCGGCCGCGCAGCTGGTCGTCCAACCGGCTGGACGTGTGCCGCCCGGACCCGACCACGTACAGCCCGCCCAGTCCGACGATCCGCTCGTGGTCCTCGCCGTCGTGCCCGCCCAGCCGGATGTCCGTGCCCCGACCGGCCATCTGCGTCGACACGGTGATCCGGTCGAACGACCCGGCGTCGGCGATGATCGTCGCCTCCTCGGCGTCGTTCTTCGCGTTCAGCACCACCGGTTCGAGCCCGGCCGCGCGCAGCTTCGTGGAGAGCCGCTCCGACTCCGCCACGTCCAGCGTCCCGACCAGGATCGGTCGCCCGGTCTCGTGGACGGCCGCGATCTCCTTGACCAGGGCCGCTTCCTTCAGCTCCAACGTGGTGTACAGCCGAGGGGCCTCGTCCTCCCGGACGCACTCCTTGTTCGACGGGATCACCAGGACTTCGAGGTTGTAGAACGTGCGGAGCTGCTCGGCCACGGCCACGGCCGTGCCGGTCATCCCGCACACCGTGGGGTACCGGTTCAGCAGCGCCTGCACGGTGATCGAGTCCAGCACCTCGCCCGAGTCGGTCGCCGCGACGGACTCCTTCGCCTCGACGGCGGCCTGCAAGCCGTCGGGCCAGCGCTGCAAGCGGGCGATCCGGCCGCGGGTGTCGTTGATCAGGTGGACCTTGCCGTCGCGCACGATGTAGTCGATGTCGCGGTGCAGCAGGACGTGCGCGTGCAGGGCCACGTTGACCTTGCTCAGCGTCGTCTGGACGTGCTCGTCCGAGTACAGGTCGATGCCGCCGAGCGTGCGCTCCACGGCCTCGGAGCCCGCGCCCGTCAGGTAGACGTTGCGCTCCTCGTCGTCGACCTCGAAGTGCAGGTCCTTGCGGAGCCTGCGGACCAGGTCGGCGATGACGGGGTCGGCGGCCTCGTTCGAGGTGGACCCGGCCAGCACCAGCGGCACGCGGGCCTCGTCGACGAGCACCGAGTCGGCCTCGTCGACCAGCACCACGCGCGGCGTCGGGACGATCCGGTCGGCCTCGTCGACGGCGAGGCGGTCGCGCAGGACGTCGAACCCGATCTCGCTGACCGCCGCGTACGTCACCTCGGCCTCGTAGGCCGCGCGGCGCTCCTCGGGCTTGGAGCTCTGGCTCAGCCACCCGACCGACACGCCGAGCAGTTCGTACAGCGGACCCATCCACTCGGCGTCGCGCTGGGCGAGGTAGTCGTTGACCGAGGCCACGTGCACCTGGTCGCCGCGCAGCGCGAACCCGGCCGCCGCGATGGCGCCCGACAGCGTCTTGCCCTCACCGGTCGCCATCTCGACGACGTGACCCTCCAGGAGCCCGAGGGCACCGAGGATCTGCACGTCGAACGGGCGCAGGCCGAGCGCGCGGTCCGCGGCCTCCCTGGCCAGGGCGCACACCTCTACCAGTTCGTCCTTGCCGAACGAGTCCCGTTCGCGCAGTTCCGCGGCCGCCGCGGTGAGCTCCTCGTCGCTGAGCGCGCCCACGCGCTCCTCGTGGGTGTTCACGGCGGCCAGCAGGGTCCGGTAGGGCGTGAGGTCGGCCGAGCCGGGGCGTTGTGCGAACCGACGCATCCGCTGCTTCAGCCGTGCCATGAGTGTGGTCACGGTGCCGAAACGTACGGCACGGCGGTTGCGTTCCCGGTGTGGTGGGTGGTTCCTCCACGGTTGACGCAGGTGAATGGGCTGATCGGCGCAGTGTTCACCCGTTCGCACCGCCCCCGAGCCCACCGAGGAGCCGGAATTGTCGGACCCCCGCCGTAGCGTGGGGTTTCACCGGTTTCTGGTCCAGGTGAGGTTCCCGCGCTGCATATCCCCGATGGCGATCCTGCTCGAGACGGTTGATTTGCAGGAGGTCAGTGGTCGTAGGCGACCAGCACCGCTTGACCGGTTGTTCGGTCTTGTCGTGGTGCCAGACCGCGGCGGTCAGTGCGAACACGCGTCGCAGGACGCGGACCATCACTCCGGCAGAAGGTGCGTCCACCGTGGCACTCCAGATCAAGCCGGCTCTTGAAGGTTTGGTTGATCGACTCGGCGGTCTGATGGAACGGCTTGAACAACCGCGCGCCGGGACGCTTGCCCTCGGCCACGCGCACCGGGCGCGGCAACTCGATCCCGGTCTCGAAGAAGGCCCGCTCGAAGTCCTTGCCGAAGTAGTTCCTGTCCCTGATCAGCGTCTGGCCCGGCCGGTCGGCCGCCTGCTGAGGATCGGAGGTGAAGATCCCGAGCAGGGTGACGTTCGTCAGATCGTCAGTCGATATGAAAAGTTTACACTTGCCGTTTAATCGCACGTAACGCTTCTGGCGTGCAGGGCGACAACACGGTTAACGGAACGCTTGAATGGGAGGAGTTCGGCGGTATCATTGCACAGTGGACTGCTAGGTCATCTGGAGAATGGTCGTGACTAACATCATTTTGGCGCTATTTCCGGCGATGTTCACATTATTGCTATTTCTGTCGCGCAGTGTGCGTGTAATCCTCGCCGCCGTCTTCAAAACGCCAGGCAATGCCACGGTTGTCGTCCGGACGGCGGATGGCACGGTAACTTCGTTCAATCTGAAGGAGAAGCAAGTGGAACTTGCCCAGGAGGATCTCGCGAAAATTATTGCGAATCTTCCGGTCGGCGACGTTCACACTTCTCGCCCGAAGCAAGGGGGTGGGGTTGGTGTCTGAGAACCCTGCTCGTCCGGCCCCGGCCCCGGCCCCGGCTACGGCCCCGGAATCTCCGTCTGGTCCCGTCGTGTCTGCGGCGTCAGTTAACTCTCATTTTAAGATGATCTTCATTACCGTTACTCTGTTCACCGCAGGATTGCTCATTATTCGGGTCATCCTGCCGGTGATGTTCATCGAGCCTCCGGACTCCATCAAGGATGTCATCACAACTGTAGGCATCCTCGCCAATGCCGGCGTTGGGGCACTGTTTGGGCTGCTTGGTGGTAAAGTTTAGTTCGTTACGCCATGCTGAATGGCCACCATGATCACTGCTGGCAGGTCTGCGCGGTGCCCACTGTCTGATGCGGCGGCAACGTAGTGATGATGGGGTTCATTCTTTCAAGAAACGGATCGCCCAAGGGCTGTAGTCGACTGTGTAAGCACTACCCGGCATGGTCGATCAAATCAAATTCGTGTTCGAGGTGGTCGTCCTTCGCAACACCTACCTGATCATGAATGTCGAAGCGCTGGGGTGTTCGGCGTTCACCAGGTGTCGATGAACGCCCTCTTCTTCCCCGAGGTGCGGGGGACGGCCGGGTCGAACCCCGTGGTGATCCAGCGCCGGGTGTCCGCCGGGTCGATCACGTCGTCGATCTCGAACGCCCCCGCGAGGTTCAGCGCCTTGCCGTGCTCGTACGAGGCGGCGACCATGCGGTCGAACGCCCCCTGCCGCTCCACCGGGTCGGCGATGGCCTCCAGTTCCCGCCGGAACCCGAGCCGCACCGCGCCCTCCAACCCCATCGGGCCGAACTCACCGCTGGGCCACGAGACGGTGAACCCCGGCACGGCCAGGCTGCCGCCCGCCATCGCCTGCGCGCCCAGGCCGTAGGCCTTGCGCAGCACGACCAGGCCGAACGGCACGGTCAGGTTCGCCGCCACGACCATCATGCGGCTCAGGTGCCGGACGGTCGCCGTGCGCTCCGCGTCCGGGCCGACCATGAACCCCGGCGTGTCGCACAGCGACAGGACCGGCAGGTCGAACGCGTCGCAGAGCTGGAGGAACCGGGCCGCCTTGTCCGCCGCGTCGGCGTCGATCGCGCCGCCCAGGTGCGCCGGGTCGTTGGCGATCAGGCCGATGGGCCTGCCCTCGACGCGGATCAGCGCGGTGACGACGCCGCGGCCGAACGCCCGCCGCAGCTCCAGCACCGAGTCGGTGTCGGCGAGGGTGTCGACGACCGTGCGCACGTCGTAGGCGCGGAGGCGGTTCTCCGGGACGGCGTGCCGCAGCGGGCGCTGGTCCGGGGCCGTCCACGAGGAGACCGGTCCGGTGAAGTAGGAGAGGTACTTCTTCGCCGCGGCAACGGCTTCCGCCTCGTCGGCGACGGCGATGTCGACCACGCCGTTGGGGACCTGGACGTCCATCGGGCCGATGTCCTCCGGGCGGAACACCCCGAGGCCGCCGCCCTCGACCATGGCCGGGCCGCCCATGCCGATGTTCGCGTCGGCGGTCGCGATGATCACGTCGCAGGTGCCGAGCAGCACGGCGTTGCCCGCGAAGCAGCGGCCCGACACGATCCCGACCAGCGGCACCGCGCCGCTCAGCTTCGCCATGGCGTGGAACGAACCGGTGTCGAGCCCGCTGACCATGCCGTGGTCGGTGTCGCCCGGCCGTCCGCCGCCGCCTTCGGCGAACAGGACCACGGGCAGGTGCCGCTGCTCGGCCAGGGCCAGCATCCGGTCGAGCTTGGCGTGGTTGCGGACGCCCTGCGTGCCCGCCAACACCGTGTAGTCGTAGGACATGACGACGGAACGGCGGCCGTCGACCGTGCCGATCCCGGCCACGAGACCGTCCGCGGGCGTGCGGTCGACCAGCTCGTCCAACGTCCGCCGCTGGCGTTGCGCGGCGATGGCCAGCCCGCCGTACTCGACGAAGCTGCCGTCGTCGCAGAGGTCCGCGACGTTCTCCTTGGCCGTGCGGTGGCCGGTCCGGTGCCGCTTCGCCTCGGCGTCGGGACGGCGGAAGTCGTGCCGTGCCAACACTTCCGCGAGGTCCGGGCGAATGGTGTCCGGGTCGATCGGCGCGACCTCCTCGGTCTCCGCCAGGTCACCGCCCTCGGCCACGGCCGCGCCCTCGGCCACGGCCGCGCCCTCGGCGACGGTGTCGCCCACCGCCACCAGCACCCGGCCGGAGCCGGTGGCGACGACGTGCTGCATCTTCATCGCCTCCACGACGACCGCGCCCGGTTCGACCGCGACGACCGTGCCCGCCACGGGGGAGCGGGGGCCGTCCTGGGCCGCAGGCGTCGGGAGGTCGTCCAGGAAACCGGTGTGCGCGTCGGACAGGTCCCGGTCCAGCAGGTCGCGGAGGAACGCGAGGTTCGTGGGCACACCGTCCACCCGGAACTCGGCCAGCGCGCGGCGGGCCTTGCGCAGCGCGGTGTCGAGGTCGTCGGCGTGCACGACGAGCTTGGCCAGCAAGGCGTCGAAGCGGTCGCTCGCCCGGTAGCCGCCGAAGGCGTGGGTGTCCACCCGGACACCGGGGCCGGTCGCCGGCTGGAACGCGGTGACCGTGCCCGCCGAGGCCAGCGTGACGCGGAGCTGGACGGCGCAGCCGCGTTCCCGGTGCGCGAGGTCCGGGTCCTCGCCCGCGGCGATCAGGAGTTGGGCGCGCACGAGGTCGATCCCGGTGACCTCCTCGGTCACCGTGTGCTCGACCTGGAGCCGCGGGTTGGCCTCCAGGAACACGAAACCGCCGTCCGGGGACACCAGGAACTCGACCGTGCCGACGCCCCGGTACGCCACGGCCTCGGCGATCCGGGTGGCGGCGTCGTGCAGCGCCTTGCGCAGGTCCGGGTCCAGCCGCGGCGCGGGGGCGATCTCGACGACCTTCTGGTGGTCCCGCTGGAGGCTGCAGTCGCGGTCGCCGAGCACGGTCGTGCCGACGACCTGCACCTCGACGTGCCGGGCGTGCGTGAGCAGGCGTTCGAGGTAGACCTCGCCGTTGCCGAACGCGGCCTCCGCCTCGGCCCGGCAGCGGTCGAGCGCGGCGGGCAGGTCCGCGAGTTCGCGCACCTGCCGCATGCCCTTGCCGCCACCGCCCGCGACGGCCTTGACCATGACCGGGCCGTGCTCGACGAAGAACGCCCGCGCGGCCTCGGCGTCCACGGGACCCGTGCCCGCCAACACGGGGACACCCAGGTCGACGGCGAGCGCGCGGGCCCGGCTCTTGTCGCCCAGCAGCGCCAGCACGTCCGGGCTCGGCCCGACGAACACCAGGCCCGCGTCGGCGCACGCCCGTGCGAAGTCGGCGTTCTCCGACAGGAAGCCGTAGCCGGGGTGGACCAGGTCGCAGCCGTGGTCCAGCGCGATCCGCACGAGCCGGTCGACGTCCAGGTACGGGGCCGGGCCGACGCCGCCCAGTGCGACCGCCGCGTCGGCCAGGCGGACGTGCAGCGCGTCCGCGTCGTCGGCGGAGTACACCGCCACGGTGCGAAGACCCAGGTCAGCGGCGGTTCGGAGGACGCGGACCGCGATCTCACCCCGGTTGGCGACGAGCAGTCCGGACACGGGGGACCTCCTGAGCGACCGCTTAGTATGTGGTGGGCTCATCATGGTGGCAGCGCGACACGCCCACGTCCAGGTGGAACCGGAAGCCCCTGTCGGGCGTCAATGGGACACACTTTCACCCAACTGTGAACCCGCCAGCCGCCCCAGGAGGTCCCCCGTGGTGTTCAAGAGGATGTTGCGCGCGTTCGGAGTAGGCGGGCCCACGGTCGACACCGTGCTCACCAACCCCAACACGCGTCCCGGCGAGCTGCTGACGGGGGAGGTGCGCATCGCCGGGGGTGACCACCCTGCCGACATCGACCACGTCGCGCTCTCGCTGGTCACCAGAGTCGAGTTCGAGGGCAGCGACAGCGAGACGATCCGCAACGTCGACTACGGCAAGGTGTTCGTCGCCCAGCACATCACCGTCGCGCCCGGCCAGCGCATGTCCATCCCGTTCCAGTACCAGGTGCCGCTGGAGTCGCCGATCAACGTCGTGGGCGGCCAGCAGCTCCACGGCATGACCCTCGGCCTCCGCACCGAACTCGCCGTGCGCGGCGCCGTCGACCCCGGCGACCTCGACCCCGTCTCCGTCCACCCGATGGCCTCGCAGGAACGCGTGCTCAACGCCTTCGTCCAGCTCGGCTTCCGCTTCACCCGCGCCGACAACGAGGCGGGCCGCCTGCACGGTGTTCCGCAGCAGCTCCAGTTCTACCAGGAGATCGAGTTCCTGCCCCCGCAGCAGTTCATCTCCAAGATCAGCCAGGTCGAGCTGACCTTCGTCGCCGACCCCCACAGCCTCTGGGTGATCCTGGAAGCCGACCGCCGCGGCGGCATGTTCCGCTCCGGCGGCGACAGCTTCGGCCACTTCCACCTGAGCCACCAGGAGGCCGTCGGCGCCGACTGGGCGGGCATCATCCACAACTGGATGGACCAGACCGCCGGCCGCCGTGGATCTTTCGGGGCATTCGGTCACTGAACTGGGCGAACAGGCCTGATGTTCACCCGGCGGACTCCACGTTCGGTGGGATGCTGATCGGCGAAGACCCCGGACACGGGCCGGGCGCTTCATCGAGGGTTTTCCAACCCGCAGGAGGCATCGTGAGCATCGGCAGCATCATCGGCGCTCTGGTCATCGGATTGATCATCGGACTGCTCGGCAAGCTGGTCGCACCGGGGAAGCAAGGCATTCCCCTGTGGCTGACCATCGTGGTCGGCGTGGTGGCGGCGTTCCTCGGCACGCTCGTGGCGCGGATCTTCGGTGTGGTCGACACACCGGGGATCGACTGGATCGAGCTGGTGGTCCAGATCGCGATCGCGGCGGTTGGCGTGACACTCGCCGCAGGCGTGTACGGCAAGCGCAGCGTCCACTAAGCCCAAGCATCCTGGCGCCCGTCACCTCTCGAAGGAGGTGGCGGGCGTTCGGCGTCGTGTCAGGACAAAGCGGACGCGCTCAACTGATCTGGCGCAGTCCTTCCCGCCTTGACAAGCCAAGATCAAAGATTGAGATAATTGCGTGAGCGGGGTGGCGGGGGAACCACCTCAAGCGTGCGGGCCCGAGCGGGCAGTCAGTCCGGGAGGGCGACCAGGCTCCCAGCGGCGGTGTGGCCAATTTGACTTGGGGCCCCTAGATTTGCCCCTTGATCGGGCTAAAAGGCAGTGCCCGAAAGCCCTGCCCGATCCGCGATTTTAAGGGGCAAATCCCCCAAGTAAAATCGGCCACGGTCTAGGGCCCGGTCAGGCTGCCGGTTGTTGGTGGTTATTCTGCGGTTTTGCTGAGCATGCGTAGTGCTAGGTTTGCGTAGAGGTTGCCGATTTCTTGTGGTGTGCGTTTGCCGTCTGGGCGGTACCACCTGGCCACGTCTATGCAGAGTGAGAGCAGTGCCAGCGCCGTGCCCTTGTGGTCTGGGGTTTCGAAGGCGCCTGTTTTTGTTCCGTCTTCTACGATCTTGCGTACGTGTGTTTCGATTTTTCGTCGTAGTTCCGCTACCACTGCGTGGTGTTCCGGTGATAGCGATCCTAGTTCGTACTGTACTACGCGTGCTGTTGTCCTGAATTCCGCGTGCCATCTGGCGAATGCGGCTATTGTTTTCGCCATGCGGTCTTTCGGGTCTGGGTCTTGTACCGCTGTCAGTACTTTTAGTGAGCGTTCGTGGCCGACCTTGCTGATCTGGAACAGCAGGTCTTCCTTCGAGCGGTAGTGGATGTACACCGCTGCGGGGCTCATGCCTGCTCTTGCGGCGATGTCCCTCGTCGTGGTGGCGTGGTAGCCCTTGTCCGCGAAGGCTTGGGCGGCGGCGATGAGCATGCGTCTTGCTGCGTCCGGGGTGATGGCGTCGTGCCAGGACTGGTCGAGCAGGGCGTACTCGCCTTCACCCAGGCTGGTCATGTGTCCTCCTGGACGTGTTGACAGGGGTGTGGATCGTACTGCAATCTAAGCGCACGCTTAGTTCTAAGCAACCGCTTAGTATGTCATTTTGAGGAGGCTCCAGTGCAGCGGACGCTGTTCGAGGCTGATCACCACGCGTTCCGGGAATCGGCACGGGAGTTCGTCGACCGGACGTTGCGGCCGAACTACGAGAAGTACGTGGAGCAGCGGTTCATCGACCGCGAGGCGTGGCTCGAAGCCGGGCGCCAAGGGCTGCTGGGCCTTGAGGTTCCCGAGGAGTACGGCGGCAGCGCGGCAGGCGACTACCGGTTCAACGCCGTGTTCGGCGAGGAGCTGTGCAAGCTCAGCGCGGGTGTCGCGTCGTGCATCGGGATCCACGGCGACGTGGTCGCCCCGTACCTGGTCGACCTCTGCACGGAGGAGCAGAAGCAGCGGTGGCTGCCGCGGTTCTGCTCGGGTGAGATGACGACCGGCATCGGGATGACCGAGCCGTCCGGCGGGTCGGACCTGGCCGCGTTGCGCAGCGTCGCCGTGCGCGACGGGTCGGACTGGATCCTCAACGGCTCCAAGACGTTCATCACCAACGGGTACTCGGCCGACATGATCATCGTGGCCGCGCGCACCACGCCGGAGAAGGGGGCGAAGGGCATCACGCTGTTCGCCGTCGAGACCGGGATGAAGGGGTTCGAGCGCGGGCGGAAGCTGGACAAGGTCGGGCAGCCCGAGTCGGACACGGCGGAGCTGTTCTTCAGCGACGTGCGGCTGTCCGCCGAGCAGGTCATCGGCGAGGTCGACCGCGGGTTCATCTACATGATGGAGCGCCTGCCGCAGGAGCGGATCGGTGGCGCGATCTCGAACCTGGCGCACGCCGCGCAGATCCTGATCGAGACGATCGAGTACGTGAAGGAGCGCAAGGCGTTCGGGCAGGCGATCGGCTCGTTCCAGCACAACAAGTTCCTGCTCGCCGAGCTGGCCACGAAGGTCGACGTCACGCAGGCGTTCCTGGACCAGTGCACGCTGGCGCACACCCGTGGTGAACTGACGGCCGTGGACGCGGCGAAGGCGAAGTACTGGAGCGCGGACGTGCAGAACGAGGTGCTCGACGCGTGCGTGCAGCTGCACGGCGGCTACGGGTACATGACCGAGTACCGGGTCGCCCGCGCGTGGATGGACGCTCGGGTCACGAAGATCTGGGCGGGGTCGAACGAGATCATGAAGGAACTCATCGGCCGCGACCTGGGCCTGTGACCACTCACCCGGAAAGGCTTTGCTGACATGGGAATCCTCGACAAGTTCCGGCTCGACGGCCAGGTCGCGATCGTCACGGGCGCGTCCTCCGGACTCGGTGTCGCGTTCGCCAAGGCCCTGGCCGAGGCGGGCGCGGACGTCGTGCTCGCGGCCCGGCGCGCGGAGAAGCTCAAGGACACCGCGCAGCTGGTCGAGGCCGCCGGTCGTCGGGCGCTGATCGTGCAGGCCGACGTGTCGCTGCCGGAGGACTGCCGTCGGATCGCCCAGGAGGCGGCCGGGTTCGGGACCGTGTCGATCCTGGTGAACAACGCCGGGGTGGGCACGGCCGTGCCCGCTTCGCGGGAGACGCCGGAGCAGTTCCGCGGGGTCATCGATGTGAACCTCAACGGGGCGTTCTGGATGGCGCAGGCCGCCGCCGCGGCGATGACCGGCGGTGGGTCGATCATCAACATCTCCAGCGTCCTGGGCCTGATGTCCGGCGGGCTGCCGCAGGCCGCGTACTCGGCGTCCAAGGCCGGGTTGATCGGGCTGACCAGGGACCTGGCGGCGCAGTGGAGCTCCCGCAAGGGGATCCGGGTCAACGCCATCGCGCCCGGCTACTTCGAGAGCGAGATGACCGACACCTACCCGCCCGGCTACCTGGACGGGAACCTGGCCCGCACGCCCCTGCGGCGCATGGGCGACCCGGAGGAGTTGGCCGCGGCCGTCGTCTTCCTGGCGTCCGCCGCCGGCGGGTACGTCACGGGCACGACGCTGGTGGTCGACGGCGGCATCTCCATCGGTGGTTGATCCTTCCGCCCCGCGCGCGACCCGCCGGTCGCGCGCGGGGTTTTCCGTTCGAGTCCTGTGAGGACTCGTGCCACGATGACCCGGTGAAACTGGACAGGGTGCTGGTCGTGGACGTGGAGGCGACCTGCTGGGAGGGTGCTCCGCCTCCCGGTGAGACGTCGGAGATCATCGAGATCGGCGTGTGCGAGCTGGACGTCGCCACCGGTGAGCGCCTGGGCAAGCACAGCGTCCTGGTCCGGCCGGAACGGTCGTCCGTCAGCGAGTTCTGCACGTCCCTGACCACGCTCACCGCAGGGCAGGTGTCGTCCGGGATCACGTACGTCGAGGCGTGCGCCTTGCTGCGCAAGGAGTTCCGGTCCCGGGATCGGGTGTGGGCCAGTTACGGGGACTACGACCGGAAGCAGTTCGAGCGCCAGGGGAGCTACCCGTTCGGGCCGCGGCACGTCAACGTGAAGACGCTGTTCGCGTTGAGCCGCGCCCTGCCGAGGGAGGTCGGGCTCGCCGAGGCGCTGGAGCTGGCCGGTCTGCCGCTGGAGGGCACCCACCACAGAGGGGACGACGACGCGTGGAACATCGCCGCGCTGTTCGGGGGAATCCTGCGTTCGACCAGGGGATAGGTAGGCTTCGGCGGTGACCGTCCCCGAACGCCTGATCAGCGCCGCCACCGAACTGTTCGCCGCCAAGGGTTTCGACCGGGTGGCCGTGCAGGAGATCGTGGATCGCGCCGGGGTCACCAAGGGGGCGATGTACCACTACTTCGGCTCCAAGGACGATCTGCTGCACGAGATCTACGGCAGCGTGCTGCGGATGCAGACGGAGCGGCTGGAGAAGATCGCCGCCGGGGACGGCGCGGTCGTGGAGAGGCTGCACGCCGCGGCGTCCGACGTGATCGTCACCAGCATCGACAACTTCGACCAGGCGAAGGTGTACTTCCGGTCGGCGGACCACTTGGCCGAGGACAAGCGGCTGGCCATGAGGTCGGAGCGCAGGCGGTACCACGAGCGGTTCCGGGCGCTGGTGGAGGAGGGGCAGGCCGGCGGGGTGTTCCGCGCCGACGTGCCCGCGGACGTGACGGTGCACTACTACTTCGGGGCCGTCCACCACCTGGCCACCTGGTACAGCCCGGAAGGCGCGCTGTCGGCGGAGGACGTGGGTCGGCACTACGCCGACCTGCTGGTGAGTTCCCTGCGGCCCTAGTCGGGCTCATCGGTCGACGGCGGTGGGTCCTGGTCGCCCATCAGCGCCAGCACACCGTCGTGCGTTCGCTTGGCGGCCACGGCGGCGCCGCCGAACGCCGACGGTTCGTCCTCCGCCAGCCTGAGGTAGATCGCGTGCGCCTGCTCCATCGCGTCCGAGGCGGACTCCAGTTCCAGCGACGCCTTCAACCGCACCCAGGCGAAGGCCTGCAACGCGCTGGCGGTCATGGCCGTCGACGACTCCAGGTCGATGTCCGACGGCCAGCCCAGGAGGGTCACGGCGTACTCGGTCGCCTTCAGCGCGTGGTCCCGACGGCCGAACTCCGCGAGCCGCAAGCCGTGGTTGGCCAGGCACGACACGAGGTCCGGGCGGTAGAGGACCGGGTCGACGGCCACGAGGCGGCGGCAGGTGGACACCGCCTGCTCCGACGTCGCCAGCGCCTCGCTGGCCTTGCCGATGTCGACCAGGCGGGAGCTGAGGCTGCTGAGCGTCGTGGCGAACTGGCGTTCCGCCCGTGCGAGTTCGCGACGCCCGAGGGCGAGCTGACCCGCCGCGTGCGGACTGGCGCTCGTGATGACCGCGGTCAACCTGGCGGCTCGGGCGAGCCTGATCTCCAGGTTCCCGGTCGACTGCACGCTGCCGGGGTCCATCGACCGGACGATGTCGTTCACGGACCGCTGGAGGACGCTCACGGCCGGGTCGGGCGACGACTCGTCGTCCAACGGCAGGGGCCCCGGTAATCGGACCCCGAGCTGCTGCATCGCCGTCGCCAGCTGCTCCTCGTAGCGGGACAGGACCGCCGTGGTGATGTTCGCCCGGATCTCCACCCCCCTCCGGGTGGCCGCCGCGGCCTCCTTCAGCCTGCCCGCGCGGGCCAGTTGGACACCCTGGTTGTGCAGGCAGACCGCCAACTCCGGCGCGTAGATCTCCGGCGCGGCGAAGTGCAGCCGCTCGTAGTGGTCGATGGCGTTCTGGACGTGCGACAGGGCGCGGTCCCCGTAGCCCAGCTCGGCGCAGTTCGTCGCCAGGTTGTGCAGGGACGCGGCCAGGCCCGCCTCGAACACGACCCGCTTGGAGACGGCCAACCGCGTCCGGATCCGCACGGCCTCCTCCGTCGCGTAGAAGGCGGCGGTGAGGTGGCCCAGTTCGGCCCGGTGCGTGCCGAGGTTGTGCAGCGCGCCCGCCAGGTCGGGGGAGAAGACGTGGGGATCGCGGGCGGTGAGGTTCCGGTACAGCCGGACCGCCTCCTCCGCGACGTCGAGCGCCTTCGCGGTCCGCTGGACCCCGGCCAGGTGCATGCCCAGGTTGTT
>DATMCA010000224.1:0-8777 GCA_035559015.1 Umezawaea sp.
GACGATTTCGGGCAACCGTAGTTACGGGGGTCACAATCGTCAATGCTCTTGCCGAACGCTGATGCGGGTCCGTTACCTGGGTTAGGTTTGCCTAAGGCAAGCTTGTGGCATGACCGAGACGCGTCAGGAGTCGCTGGCCGAGCTGCTGGGTGGCCGGGGTGGGGCGCTCGACGCCTCGCTGCCGCCCGTCGCCTTCGTCGTCGGCTGGTTGGCAGCCGGGCAGTCCGTGGTCGTCGGAGCCTGGGCCGCCGTGCTGTGCGGTGTGCTGGTGGGGGTCGTCCGACTGGCGCGGGGAGAACGGCCCCGAGCCGCCGTCGTGAGCGTGCTGATGGTCGTGGTCGCCGCGCTGGTGGCTCTGCACACCGGGCGAGCAGAGGACTTCTTCCTCGTCCAACTGCTGTCCAACGTGGCCAGTGCCCTGCTGTGGGCCGCGAGCATCGTCGTGCGGTGGCCGCTGCTCGGCGTCGTCGTGGGGATCGTGGTGGGGCAGAAGACCCGGTGGCGCAAGGATCCGGCCCTGCTGCGGGCCTACGGGATCGCCAGCTGGGCGTGGGTGGGCCAGTACGTGCTCCGGGTGGTCGTCTTCGGGTCGCTGTGGTTGGCCGGTCAGGTCGTGGCCCTCGGTGTCGCCCGTGCCGTGCTGACCTGGCCGTTGCAGGCGGTGTGCCTGGCAGCGTCGTGGTGGCTGCTGCGCCGCGCCCTGCCCGAGGGGCACCCCGGGCTGAGGCACCCCCAGGTCGCCGAGTGAGCTTCACGGCCTGACCCCGTTCAGGCCGGCCGGGGAGCCGTCGGGCCCAGCAGGTCCACGGCGGCCAGCCAGGCCGCGCCCGCTGCGCCCTCGGTCGCCAGCCGCACGGTGGCCTTGGCCCTCGCCTTGAGCATCGCCCGCAAGCGGTCGCCCACCGGGCTGCACGGGCCGACCAGGCTGCCCACCAGGACGATCGGCGTGGTCTCGCCGGGGGTCCTGGCGGCCATCGCGGTGTCCGCCAGGTGGGTCGCCGCCGCCTCCACGATCTCCTGCGCGTGCGGGTCGCGGTCCGCCGCCATGGCGCTGACCAGCGGTGCGTACCTCGCCAGGCCGATCGGCGGAGCGCTGTTCACCACGGTGATCAGCCTCGACCACATGCGGCGGCGCTCGGTCGTCTCCACCAGCGACATGCCCAGCACGGCCTCCGCCAGCGCCGACAGCGGCTCCGCGGTCTCCAACTGGGCCAGCGTGTCCCGCACGGCCGACCGGCCCATCCAGAACGCCGAGCCCTCGTCGCCCAGCAGCCAGCCGTAGCCGCCGCTGGTCCCGGCCATCCGGTGGTCGACGATCCTGGCCGCGATCGACCCCGTGCCCGCGACCACCACCGTGCCGTCCGGGGAGGCCGAGCCTGCGGCGAACGCCGCCTCGCTGTCCGTCACCACGCGCATGGGGCACCGCAGGCCCGCGCCCGTCCACGCCTCCTCGAAGAGCGTGGCCACCGCCGGGTCCGTCAGCTTGCTGGAACCCGCCATGCCGAGCACCCCGGAGCGGACCTTCCGGACGTCCAGGCCGTCGAGCGCGGCGCGCAGCGCGTCGCGGATCTGGGCCGCGGCCCTCGCGGGCGGGTGGGAGTTGGGGTTCGCGCCGCCCGCCACGCCGGCTCCCAGCCTGGTCCCGTCAAGGTCCAGCACGACCGCTCTGGTAGAGGTGCCGCCGGCGTCCAGTCCCACCACGAAGCCCATTCGACCGAGTATGGCCGGAACGGGACGGGCCCGGCACACCCAACCGGGTACGCCGGACCCGCGATCCGGAGTGGTCAGTCGCGGTCGGTGACCTTCACGAGGTTCGCGCGCCGACCGGTCGCGTTGTGGTGCTGGAGGACCAGCAGCACCGCCGCCCCGTCGGCGGCCATCGCCGCCGGGTCGCGGTTGGCCACCAGTTCGGTGCCCCCCGTAGCTCGGTAGGTCAGGGAGGCGTCACCGTCGCCCTGGAACCAGATCCCCGGCTTGAGCGGGTCGAAGGACATCGGGGTGCTGATCTCGTCGATGGACCCTTCCGGGTTGCCCGGCGCGGTGTAGAGGCCGTCCATCTCCACCGTGTAGGTGATGCGGTGCGACGCGCCCGCCGGGTCGATGCCGAGTGCGGTCAGCGCCACCGGGAGGACCACCACGTCGGTGTCCATGACGTTGGTGTCGACGTCGCCGTACTGGCCGTTGACCGGCTGCTCGTCCACGACGGTGCCGTCGGTCGACCTGGTGCGGGCCAGCCAGTGGTCGGCCTTGACGCTCCCGTTGCCGTCCTTGGGCTTCGCGACCACGGTGGTGAAGTCGGGCTGGCCGTCGCCGGTGGTGTCGATGGAGATCACCGGCGTGTTGTTGCTGCCGAGGGTGACCCAGTTCCCCCACGTGGCGACGCCGAACGCGAGCAGCGCCTCGGCGGACCCGCCCTGTGCCTTGACCAGGGGCGCGGTCGAGGTGGCGCCCACGTACCGCAGGTCGCCGCCCTTGGCGGTGGTGTTGACCGCGCAGTCCGTCTTCCTGGCGTCGTCGCAGGCGGGCAGCTCGTCGCTGGTGCCCTGGAGCTCGAACGCGCTGAGCAGCGAGCGGTAGGCGAGGTCGCCCTCGCCCTGGTCCAGGCCGCGCCCGTCGACGGTCAGGACGCCGCGGTCACCGGTGAACTCCGCCGCGCTCGTGGTCAGGTCGGCCACGGGCTTGGGGGCCGCGTAGACCGGGACGCGCAGGGCGGTGGAACTCCCGCCGGGCTTGACGACGAGCCTCCCGGACGCCTCGGCGAGGAACTGCCGGGCCTGGTCCGCCTGCTTCTTCACGACGGTCGGGTCGGCGGCCTTGCGCAGCGCGGAGGGATCGTCGACGCGCAGGGTGACCCCGACCGTGGCCACGCCGTGCGGCTTCAGGACGACCACGGGGGCCGACAGCGCGAAGTCGACGCCGGGGACGGACGTGATCGGCTGGTAGGAGATCGACGCGGTGCGGGGCCTGCCGCTCTTGTTGACGATCTTCACCGTCTTGGTCGACGAGATCGGGCCGCCCACCTCCACGGAGCCGAAGGTGACGCCGACCGAGCCGGGGTCGTCCTGCACCATGGCCAGCACCTCGGTGCCGACGGCGGCACGGGCGTCGACCCGGCCCGCGCCGACGCGCATCGGGGCCTCGGTGGTGCCGGTCGTGCGGTCGTCGCCGGACGTGACGTCGGCGCCCGCGGTGTTCATCACCGCGGCCTTGACCTCCTCGGGGGACCAGTCCGGGTGGGTTTCGCGGACCAGTGCGGCGATGCCCGCGACGTGCGGTGAGGACATCGAGGTGCCGCCCTTGCTCGCGACGCCCGTGCCGGTGCCGACGTCCGCCGACAGGATCGTGTCACCTGGGGCCGCTACGTCCGGCTTGGCCGCGACGGCGCCGCGAGCGCCCCTGGACGAGTTCGGGGTGATGGTGTCCGCGAGTTCCGGCGTGGTCGTCGGCACGTTCTTGCGCAGCGTTCCGGTCATCCGCACCCGGAGGCCGCCCGCCTCCAGCGCGGGCCGCACCCCGTCCGTCGCGGTGCGGGTGAACTGGAAGACGGGGATGGCGGCGTTGCCCGCGATGCTCGCGGCGAAGTTGTCGCGGGTGGAGGACAGGATCGCGCCCGCCGCGCCCGCGGCCTCCGCGTTGTCGGTGCGCACGGCCGAGCCGCACGCGCGGGTCGACTCGTCCTCGTCCCACTCCAGCCAGGCGAACTTGCCCGCCACGAGCGCCTTGTCGGCGTCGGAGAACGGGTCGCAGCCGTCCCGGTTCTCCGGGTCGGCCGGGGCCACGGCCTCCGCGGTGAGGTCCAGCGCGTCGTAGCCGGTGTAGTTCAGGCTGTACTGGCCCGGCCGGGTGGTGCCGTCGACCTCCACGCCGTCCAGGACCGCGAACGCGTCCCTGGTGTTGGCCACCGCCAGCGCTTCCGGCGAGTTGGCGGGGGCGCCGCCGACGTCGTAGAAGTCACCGCCGTTGCCCGCCGAGGCGACGACGAGCACGCCCGCGGCGGTGATCTTGCGGACGAACAGGGCGTCCGGGTCGTCCTGGCCCGAGAAGTCGCCGCCGAGGGACATGTTCACCACGTCGAGGTGGTCGGAGAAGTCGCCGTCGCCGTTCGGGTCCAGCGTCCAGTCGAGCGCCTGCGTGGTGAGGTTGGTGCTGCCCTCGCAGCCGAAGATCTTCAACGCGTAGAGCGACGCCTTCGGGGCCGTTCCGGGGCCGATCTTCATCCCGGCCAGCGCGTCGGCGTCGAGCTTCGAGTAGTCGCCGGTGAAGGTAGTGCCGTCGGCGTTCTCGCCGTAGCCCGCCGCCGTGCCGGCAACGTGGGTGCCGTGGCCCGCGCAGTCGAGCGGGTTGTCGTCCGGCTTCGGCGTGGACTTCTCCGGGTAGCGGGCGTCGTAGTCGTCGCCGGAGAAGTCCTTGCCGCCCACCACCTTGGCGGTCGGGAAGACGTTCGGCGCCACGGTGGTGCGGTCGACCGCCTCGTAGGCGGCGACGGTGCCGGGCCCGCCGAAGTCGGCGTGCGTGTAGTCGACGCCGGTGTCCACGATGCCGATGCGCGTCCCGTCGCCGAGGCGGCCGGTCTGCTGCCACACCTTCAGCGCGTTGGTGAGCTGGACCGAACTGGCGTTGTGGACGAACTTGGGCACGCTCAGCCGGATGGCCCTGACCTCGGGCATCGAGGCCAGCTCGCGGAGCTTGGCGGCGTCGGCCGTGACGACGACGCCGGAGACGGCGTTGGAGGTCTTGCCGACCTCCTTGGTCGCCGAGTCCTTGCCGCGCAGGGCGCCGACGACCTTGTCGGCCTTGGCGTCGCTGCGCCGCCTGGTCTCCCGCGCCGCGGTCCTGGCCAGGTCGGCGCCCTCGCCCCTGGACCGCGCGGCGGTGAACGCCTCGACCGCGGGCGTCTCGGTCAGCTCGACGAACGCGGTCACCGTGCCGGTCGCCTTGACGAGGGGCGGGCCGACCCGCTCGGACGTGCCCCCGGTGCTCGGCTCGCCCTTCGCGACGGGCACGGAGGCGGCCAGTGGGACGTCGGGGGCGGCGGACGCGGCGCCCGTGGCGTTCAGGAGGGCCGCGACCAGCAGCGCCGAGGTCGCGAGCAGCCCGCTGGACCGGGAGGTCCGGTGGTTGTTCATGTACTTCCTTCGTCAGACGGCGGTGTCGACTGGAGGGACGGTTGCGGCCTTCAGCCGCACGGTGTTCCCCCCAACAGCGGGTTGATGGACCATCAGTCGTGTGCAGCGGGCCGTACTGGAGGACCATTCATCGGACGACTTCCCCGCCGTGGTCTAGACGGGAGCGGTCCCCGCCAGCTATACATCCGATGTATTGCGTCACGACGAGGAGGAACAGCCGTGCAGTTCTTGCGTCTCGGAGAACCGGGCTCCGAACGTCCCGCGGTCCGCCACGACGGCAGCACGTACGACCTCGCGTCGCTGACCGCGGACGTCGACGGCCGGTTCCTCGCCGCCGACGGCGTCGCCGCCACGCGGGCCGCGCTGGCGGCGGGCGACCTGCCCGTGCTGGACGAGGCCGGCCTGCGCGTCGGGCCGCCGATCGCGGCCCCCGGCAAGGTCGTCTGCATCGGCCTCAACTACCGCGACCACGCGGAGGAGACCGGCGCCGACCTGCCCGCCGAGCCCGTCGTGTTCCTGAAGACCGCGGACACGATCGTGGGCCCGTACGACCAGGTGCTCATCCCCCGGAAGTCGGTCAAGACCGACTGGGAGGTCGAGCTGGGCATCGTGATCGGCAAGACCGCCCGGTACGTGGAGTCCGACGCCGACGCGCTGGCCTGCGTCGCCGGGTACGTGCTCTCGCACGACGTGTCCGAGCGCGAGTTCCAGATCGAGCGCGGCGGAACCTGGGACAAGGGCAAGAACTGCGAGACGTTCAACCCCCTCGGACCGGTCCTCGTGCCCGCCGACGAGGTCGCCGACCCCCAGCGGCTGGAGCTGCGGCTGTGGGTGAACGGCGAGCTCAAGCAGGACTCCTCCACCAAGAACATGATCTTCCCGGTGGCCGAGGTGGTCCGCTACCTGAGCCAGTTCATGGTCCTTCGACCGGGTGACCTCATCAACACCGGCACGCCCGCGGGCGTGGCGCTCGGCCAGCCGGAACCGAAGCCGTACCTGCGGGAGGGCGACGTGGTCGAGCTGGAGATCGAGGGGCTCGACAGGCAGAAGCAAACGTTCGGGCAGGCCTGAGCATGGCGTCGGTCGTCGGGCTCGACGTGCTCGACATCCGGTTCCCGACCTCGCGCGAGCTGGACGGCTCGGACGCGATGAACCCGGACCCGGACTACTCGGCCGCCTACGTGGTGCTGCGCACCGACGACGGCCCGGACGGCTACGGCCTGGCGTTCACGATCGGGCGCGGCAACGACGTGCAGGCCGCCGCGATCCGCGCGCTCGCCCCGCACGTCGTCGGCAAGCCCGTTCCCGAGGACGCCGCCGCGCTCGGCGCGCTGTCCGCCGAGCTGATCGGCGACTCGCAGCTCCGCTGGCTCGGCCCGGAGAAGGGCGTCGTGCACATGGCGGTCGGCGCGGTGGTCAACGCCGCGTGGGACCTCGCGTCGCGCCGGGCCGGGCTGCCGCTGTGGAAGTTCCTGGCGGCGATGACACCGGAGGAGGTCGTCGGGCTGGTCGACTTCCGCTACCTGTCCGACGCGCTCACGCCCGCCGAGGCGCTGGAGCTGCTCCGCGCGGGCCAGGAGGGTCGGGACGAGCGGATCGCGCTGCTGGAGCGCGACGGCTACCCGGCCTACACGACCTCACCCGGCTGGCTCGGGTACTCCGACGAGAAGCTGTCCGCGCTGGCCAGGCAGGCCGTGGCCGACGGCTTCACGATGATCAAGCTCAAGGTCGGCGGCGACCTGGACGACGACGTGCGGCGGATGAAGCTCGCCCGCGAGGTCGTCGGCGCGGACGTCCGCATCGCCGTCGACGCGAACCAGCGCTGGGACGTCGGCGCGGCCGTCGACTGGATGCGCGAGCTCGCGCCCTACGAGCCGTACTGGATCGAGGAGCCGACCTCGCCGGACGACGTCCTCGGCCACCAGGCCATCGCACGGGCGGTCGCGCCGATCAAGGTGGCGACGGGCGAGCACGTGCAGAACCGCGTGGTGTTCAAGCAGCTGCTCCAGGCGGGTGCGCTCGACGTGTTGCAGCTCGACGCGTGCCGGGTCGCCGGCGTCAACGAGAACATCGCGATCCTGTTGCTGGCCAAGAAGTTCGGCGTCCCGGTCTGCCCGCACGCGGGCGGGGTCGGGCTGTGCGAACTGGTCCGGCACCTGTCGATGGTCGACTTCGCGGTGGTGTCCGGGACGATGGACGACCGCGTGATCGAGTGGGTCGACCACCTGCACGACCACTTCCTGGACCCGGCCGTGGTGCGCGACGGGCGGTACCTCGCGCCGACCGAGCCGGGGTTCTCCGCGAGGCTCAAGGACGAGACGCTGGCCGACTTCCGCTACCCGGACGGTCCGGTGTGGACGGCCCTGGGAACGGAGGCGTGAGATGACCGACTTCACCGACCTGGTCGCCGTGGTGACCGGGGGCGCGTCCGGCATCGGCCTGGCGACCGCGAAGCTGCTCGCCGGTCGTGGCGCTCGGGTCGCCTGCCTGGACCTCAAGCCCGACGGCGTCGAGGACCCGCTGTTCGGCGTCGGCGCGGACGTGTCCGACGACGAGAGCGTGCGGGCCGCCATCGCCGCCGTGGTCGAGAAGTTCGGCCGCATCGACGTCGTGGTGAACAACGCGGGCATCGGCGCGCAGGGCGACGTGACCGCGAACGACGACGACGAGTGGCACCGGGTGCTCGACGTGAACGTGCTCGGCATGGTCCGGGTGTCGCGGGCGGCGCTGCCGCACCTGCGCGAGTCCCCGTCCCCGGCGATCGTGAACACCTGCTCCATCGCGGCCTGGGCCGGGCTGCCGCAGCGCGCGCTGTACTCGGCCAGCAAGGGCGCGGTGTACGCGTTGACGCTGGCCATGGCCGCCGACCACGTCCGCGAGGGCATCAGGGTCAACGCGGTCGCCCCCGGCACCGCCGACACCCCGTGGGTCGGGCGGCTGCTCGACTCCGCTCCCGACCCGGCCGCCGAGCGCGCCGCGCTGGAAGCGCGCCAGCCGCACGGTCGACTGGTGTCGGCCGAGGAGGTCGCGGGCGCCGTGGCGTACCTGGCGTCGCCGCTGTCGGGGTCGACGGCGGGCACGATCCTGGCCGTCGACGGCGGCATGCACGGACTGCGGCTGCGCCCCAACCCCTGACCCGACGAGGAGGCCGCCGTGAAGGTTTCGTTGACACGCTTGGGATTCGGCGCCGCGCCGATCGGCAACCTGTACCGCGAGGTCTCCGACGAGGAGGCGCGCGCGGCCGTGGACGCGGCGTGGGACACCGGGGTCCGGTACTTCGACACGGCGCCGCACTACGGGCTCGGGCTGTCCGAACGGCGGCTGGGCGCGGCGCTCGCCGGGCGGCCGAGGTCGGAGTACGTGGTCTCCACCAAGGTCGGGCGGCTGCTGGAGCCGTCGGACGGCGGTGGTGACGACCTGGCCAACGGGTTCGCCGTGCCCGCCCGGTCCCGGCGGGTGTGGGACTTCAGCGCGGACGGCGTGCGGCGGTCGCTGGAGTCCTCCCTGGAGCGCTTGGGCACCGACCACGTCGAGGTCGTGTACCTGCACGACCCGGACGAGCACTGGGAAGAGGCGTCCCGGCAGGGGATCCCGGCGCTGGTGGAGCTGCGGGAGCAGGGCGTGGTCGGCGCCATCGGGGTCGGCATGAAC
>DATMCA010000225.1:0-2748 GCA_035559015.1 Umezawaea sp.
ACTCGTCCGGAGCCGGAGGAAGTCCGGACTCCGCAACACCGAGACCGACCGCCGCTGCACTTCCCGCACCACCCGACTCCTCACCCCGGCCGAAGCTCAGGCGCAGTTCCTGCGACCGTGCGGACCTCCGTCGTCGGAACGGTGTCCCCGATCCGGTCCCGCCTCGATCAAGCGGGACCACAGCGTGATCCGCATGGTTGCCGACTTGAACCGGGCCTGGAACACGGGCTCATCGGCCACCAGCCACGGCCACGACGTGGTCGGCCCAGCGCTTGAGCACCTGCTCGCCCTCCGCCGCCACGGCGTGGATCTCGTCCGGCGTGATGGCGGTTCCCGGCGGCAGGTGGGGTGCGGCCCGGCGGAGCGCGTCGACGTCGAACTCGACGTGGAACTGGAGGCCGTAGGAGTCGCCGACCCGGAACGCCTGCTGCGCGTACCGCTTGGAGGTCGCGAGTCGCGTGCCGTGCTCCGGCAGGTCGAACGTGTCGTGGTGCCAGTGGACCACCGGAAGGTGAGGTCCGGAGGGGCCGAGCACCGGGTCGGCGAACCCGGCCGGGGTGAGCGTGACGGTGCCCGCGCCGACCTCCATCTCCGGGCCCCGCCGCACCTGTGCGCCGAGGGCCGCGGCCAGGAGTTGCGAGCCCAGGCACACGCCCAGGACCGGCTTGCCGCGCCGGACGCACTCCGCGATGAGGTCCCGTTCCCGTGCCAGGTGGGGATGGGTGTGGTCGTCGAGCGCCCCCATGGGACCGCCCAGGACCACGAGGACGTCCACCTGCTCCGCGTCCGGCAGGGCGTCCTGCTGGTACACCCGCACCACCCGCGGGTCCGCTCCGACGGCGGACAGCGCGGGGGCGATCAGACCGGGGCCTTCGAACGGGACGTGCTGGACCACTACCGCTCGCACGTGACCCTCCACTTCTGGTGTCAGTCCGGACTTCTTGTGCCCGCCTTCGCCAGCATGCCACAATCTAGTTAGGAGTCCTACTCACTTGAGGTGCCCTCCGGAGGGGTGCGGAAAGGTCGTCATGCATCCCCGACCCGGCTGCCTCGCTGCGCGGGGCCCTCTGCGAATCACGAAGCGGTGGGTCGCCGTGCTGAAGGCCCTCCACCGGATTCCGGCACAGCGCGAACTGCGGCCAAGCCGACCCCGCCTACGGCGCGGGCGTGCGCAAGGTGTGCGAGGCGCTCCGACCGGGCCCCGCACGAGCGTCAGACGGCGGCCGGCTCGTGTTCTGGGCAGTCGGTCCGCAACTCCACCAGCGGCAGCGGTGTCCTGAGCAGGTTGCAGTGGTGCGGCGCGGCCGGGTCCGGGTGCGCGTCGGGGCTGAAGAAGCGGCACGTGGTGCACATGCGCACGACGCTCACCACGCCTCGGCCGTGCAGGTCGGCGATGAGGTGCAGGAGGCTGTCCAATGTGGTCGCCCGGTCCTCGACCGGCAGCTTCGCCAGCGCTGTCAGCAATGGCTCGTCCCACGTCAGCAGTTCGCCCGCGACGGCCTCGCCGTCCTCGGTCAGGGTGAGCAGCCGTCGGCGTCCGTCGGAGCTGGGGGACCGGGTCAGCAGGTGCTTGCGCTCCAATGATCCGACCGCGTCCGACATGGTGGGGGTGGTGACGTCGAACTCCGCCGCGAGGGCGTTGACCTCCCGGCGGACCGTCGGCCGCCGGAAGAGGGCCAGCACCACCTGCTGCTGCAACGGGGACAGGCCCTGCGCGCGAGCACTGCGCTGGGCCAGCGAGCGCAGTCCGTGCCCCAGCCGTTCGACGGCGTCGGCCAACCGTCGGTCCAGGTCGGCCGTGCCGGTGGTGACGCCCGTCATCGAACCCCTCAGGTAGGACTCCTCATCACTTGAATGGTACGCAGCACGGCGCGGATCTCGGGTTCCGACAACGGAATCACCTGTTCGTGGGCCTGTAGTCGTTGTGCCCGAAGGAATCCCGCTCCCGGCCAGTCCGTGTGACGTGTCGCACGAGCCCTTGTGGGACACGGTTCGATCCTTATAGTTGGCACTGCCAAACAAACTGATCCAGCGGAAGGAGCACCCCATGCCCCGCCTCACCGTCGTCGATCCCGCCACCGCCGAGCCCCGGGCCCGCGCGCTGCTCGGCAAGGTCGAACGCGCACTCGGCATGACCCCGAACATGATGAAGACGATGGCCGGCTCACCGGCCGTGCTCGACGCCTACCTGTCCTTCAGCGGCGCGCTGTCCAAGGGGCGCCTGCCCGCCGCGGTCCAGGAGCAGATCGCCCTCGCCGTCGCCGTGGTCAACGAGTGCGGGTACTGCCTCGCGGCCCACACCGTCCTGGGCGCCAGGGCCGGGGTCAGCGAGGAGGACCTCGTCTCGGGTCGGCACGCCCGCGCCACCGACCCGAAGGTCGAGGCCGCCCTGCGGTTCGCCCTCGCCGTCGTCTCCACCAAGGGCTTCGTCGCCGACGGCGACCTCGCCGACGTCCGCGCCGCGGGCTACGACGACGGCGAGATCGGCGAGATCATCGCCGCGGTCGCCCTCAACACGTTCACGAACTACTTCAACTCCGTCGGCGACACCCAGCTCGACTTCCCCGCGATCGACACGACCACCAGCCACTGATCGCCGCGGCCGGGCGGGTCGACCGGTGCGACCGCGTCGACCCGCCCGGCCGTCGACCGCGAGAGAGGACGACCTGTGAGCGGGACGGCGACCCTACGGCTCCAGTGACGCGGCCGCCCCGGCCAGCAGCCAGTCGAGGCCGAGTTCGAAGCTCT
>DATMCA010000226.1:0-6217 GCA_035559015.1 Umezawaea sp.
CGTTGTTGACCAGCACGTCGATCCGGTCGTAGTGGGCGTCGACCTCCGCGCCGACCCGGCGGACGTCGGACACCGACGACAGGTCGGCGAGGAACACGTCGGCGTCGACCTCGGCGAGGAGGGCGTCGGCCTTCTCCCGGCTGCGGGCGACGACGCCGAGCCGGGCTCCGCGACGGGCGAGGTCGAGGGCGGCGATGCGGCCCAGGCCGTTGGTGGCGCCGGTGATGACGATGATGGGGTGGTGCGGCACGGCGGCTCCTCCGGTATATCGTGAGGTACCTCAGCAACATAGCATCGATGAGGTACCTCACGACTTGGAGGGCGCGTGGACGCCGAGGACGTCGGGCTGCACTACCTGGAGCTGGCCCACCGGGTGCGCAGGCTGGTCGACGACCGCATGGTGGAGGGCGGCCTGTCGCTCTCGCGCACCAAGACGCTGCGCGTGCTCGCGGAACGGGGCCCGCTGCGCCAGGCCGCGCTCGCGGCCGGGTCGGGCACGGCCGCGCGGTCGGTCACCCAGGCCGTCGAGGCGCTGGAACGGGACGGCCTGGTCGAGCGGTCCCCGGACCCGGACGACGGCCGGGCCAAGGTCGTCGCGCTCACGGAAGCCGGGACGAAAGCGCTCGCGTCGGGCGTCGAGGCGGGGAACGACGCCCTGCGGCAGGTCTTCGGCGTGCTCGGCGAAGAGGGGCTGGCGGCCCTCGCCGAGCTGCTCGACGTGCTCGACGCGGGCCCTAGGACACCGCCGCCAGCAGGTCCGTGACGCACGGGTCGTCGAGGGACTCGACGATGCACTGCCACAGCTCCAGGTTCGCCGTCGCCCACCTCGTGTAGGTCGCGGCGGCCTCGGGGTCGTAGAAGTAGTAGCCGTCGTCCTGCTTGCCCTGCTGCTCGCCGACGATCTTGTGCGCCAGCTCCTGGAGCGTGATCCCGTTCTCCAGCAGGTACTTGTGCGCGAGTACGACCGGTGTGACCGGCAGCGCCTTGAACAGGGTGTCCGCATCGGACAGCGCCTGCGCCTCCAGGCTGATGTCGCGGTGGCGGGTCCGCATCTCGGCCTCGTCGACGATGCGGTCGATCCACTCCGCCGTGTCGAGGTCCACACCGGCTCCGGCGAGGATCTCCTGACGCAGGTCGCTGCCCTCCGCCGCGGACGAATTGCGGCGCACCACGTAGTTCACGTCGTGCACCAGCGCGGCCACGTGCACCACGTCGACGGCCGAACCGTTGCGCTCGGCGAAGTGGACCGCCTTGTCTCGCACGAAGCTGACGTGGTGCCAGCCGTGGAACTGGAGCCGGGGAGCCAGGCGCGTGCACAACTCCCACACGCGCCGCTCCACATCGGTCATGACGTTGGTCGAAAGTGCGCTTCGGACACGCATCGGAGCCCTCCCATGCCGGGTGGGCCGATGGTAGGTCCCGTTGGAGATCCTTAGAGCTGGTTCGTCAGTTCCTCCAACCGCGACTCCACCGGGACGTGCCGGTGGCTGGCACCGGTGTCCGGGTCGAACGACAGGCTCCACGGGCTGATGGCGCGGGACTTGACCAGGAACGTCAAGGTGTCGTCCCCCGCGCGTGGAATGCGGTGGAACTCGTGCGCGAGCATCGTCCCGGACGTCCCGACCGGGCACTCGGTGCGGCGCAGCAGCGCCGCGGACAGGATGGACCGCTCACCCGCGCCGAGCCGTGCCGTGTAGCGCTCGTGCAGGTAGGAGCCCGTCAGGATGGTCGTGCTGAAGTGGTACCGGTGGTTGTGGACCGAGTCCGCGTACCCGTGCCGCCAGTCCCGCTGCGGCTTGTACTCGTGCAGCCAGAACGTGAACGGTTCGGTCGGCTCGTCGCGCAGGCACCAGGCGAAGTGAGTGGTCGTCTCACGGGACCGCGAGACGATCCGTCGCTCCTCCTGGGGGGTGAGGGTCCGCAGGTGCTCCCGCAGACCCTCCCGTACCCCCGGTTGGGCCGCCCACCCCTCGAACAGCGGTCCGATGGACCACTGGTCGACGGCAGGGGGCCCGGCCGCGGTGATCCCGGAAGCTAGTTCGAGCAGAGTGGCCGTCCCGGCCAAGTCGATGGGCACCGCTATCAGCTCCCCAGCTGAGCAGAGGCCGAGAATTCCCGGCGGAAGGAGTGGAACTTCTCTTCTAGAGATCGAAAGCCGCTGTCGTCCAGCGGCGCACCGGTGATCTTCTCGAACAGTGCGAGGAATTCCACGCGGCTGGTGTTCGGTCGGATCACGAAGTGCTGTCCTGCCCGTGAATTGCTGACCCGGAGGAATTCGGCTCGTTCCATTACGTAGAGAAAAGAGCCTTCCGTGAAGCGCAGCGTTCTCGGGTAGAGCCGGACCACACCCGCGCTGGTGTTGCTGTAGAGCGTGAGCCACGCGCTGTCGTCGAACAGTTCGAGCCGGTCCAGCGGTGGATCGGAAATGATCGTCACGTCGATCCGGTTGCACCTGCTCCGCGCGAGGAACAGGCCGACCAGTCCGATGGAGATCTGCTCGCGCAGCCGTGACTGGATGGTGTCGTAGTCGCCGTCGGCGCCTTCGTTGCGCAACAGGTACCGCGCCCGGCCGCTGATGGCGCTGCCGTCGCGGGGGTCCGCGAGCACCGCCCGCAGTTCGCACTCCGACCGCGACATGAGCAGTCGGCAGGCCGCGTACCTGCCCGCGAAGCCGCGAAAGCAATAGAGCCTGGTGCGGTCGAGGTCCTGCATCATGACCTGGTTGAACGCCGGGTCGGGTCTGGCGGTCGGCTCGAACACGTGGCTGGGGAAGAACTCGCGATCGAGCGCGCGGTACTCGGCGGTCAGCTCCTGCAGTGCCTTCCGGCTCTCCTCGACGACCGGGGTCACGAGGGCTCGCTGCGTGGCCGAACTGGTCAGCAGCGTCTGCCCGAAACCGACCACCGCGGTGATCATGGTGCCGGTCCCGATGGACGTCAGGAAATTCCTGAACGTCCCCGGATCCATTCCACTGGACACGATCAGACAGGTTCCGGAAGTAACGACAAGGCTCAGCAGGAGCAAGCCTGTTCGGGTCCAGAACAATTCCTGCAACAGGTTGCTGCGGATGCCTCCGGCCTCCGCGGACACAACGTCACCTCCTCGGTGGGCAGCCGATCGGATGAATGCGGTCAGTATCCGATCGAGTGCGCGGAGTTACTGTACGCGCAGGTGTGACCGGGCGGTAGCCGCAATTCGTGGCGGCCGTTCTGTGCAATTCGTCACCATTGACCGCGCACCGTGAACGGATTGGTCCGGTGGGGGGTTCCGGCGTCATTCGGTCGGACGCCTCGCCCGAATCGGACAACCATGAGTGCTCCTGGCCGAACGGGAGGCGTCCGTTCGACGTCTTCCCGAGTGGTCCCGGTCCCCGTCGAAGGGTGCGGTCCCGGTGCCGAGACCGGGTGCCGGGGAAGGCGGAGCACCCGTTCGGGGGGAGGCCGGTCCATGCGCGGGCGCGGCCACGGGGGAGGGGTGAATCGTCACCGGGCCTGGTCGCCGTCGGGTCGGGCGCTCCACCTAAGCTCCGCACCCATGCGTACTGCCGGCCGTACGGCCCTGACCCTCGTCGCCCTGTTGTCCGCCGGACTGTCCCTCGCCGCCTGCACGGCCAGCGACCGGGCGTCCACCGCCACCGGCGGAGCCTCGACCCCCGCGGCGACGGCGCCGAAGACGGAAGCCCGCGCGACCTCCGTGTCACCCGCCAGCGGCCCGCCCTGCACGCCGGACCAGTTCAAGGTCACCGGCGCGCTCGGCGCCAAGCCCACGATCACCGTGCCGACGGGCTGCAAGCCGCAGGACGGCCTCCTGGTCGAGGACGTCGAGGTCGGCACCGGCCCGGAGGTCAAGCAGGGCTCCACGGCGACGGTCCACTACGTGCTCAACACCTTCAGCGACCAGAAGTTCCGCGAGTCGTCCTGGGACAGCGGCAAGCCGTTCCCGGTCGCGAACGTCGGCCAGGCCTCGGTCATCCAGGGCTGGAACGAGGGCCTCGTGGGCCTGAAGGAGGGCGGCCGCCGCCTGCTCGTCGTGCCGTCGGACAAGGGCTACCCGGACGGCCAGGGCGACATCCTCGCGGGCGAGACGCTGATCTTCGTCATCGACGCCGTCAAGGTCGAGGGCTGAGTCCCACCGACGACCGCGGGGCCCGTCCGGAACTCCGGACGGGCCCCGCTCCGCGTTCGGGTCAGGGGATCAGCAGCAGCTTCGCCGTGGTGCGCCTGCCCTGGAGGTCCTCGTGCGCCCGGCGCGCCTCGGCCAGCGGGTAGCGCCCGCCGATCGCGATCTTGAGCGACCCGTCGAGGATCGCCGCGAACAGCTCACCGGCCCGCCACTCCAGCTCCTCGCGGTCGGCGACGTAGTGCGCCAGCCTCGGCCGGGTGAGGAACACCGAGCCCGCCGCGTTGAGCCGCTGCGGGTCGACCGGCGGCACCGGGCCGCTCGACGCGCCGAACAGCACCAGGTAGCCGCGCGGCTTGAGCACCTTCAGGCTGCCGTCGAACGTGTCCTTGCCGACGCCGTCGTACACCGCGTTGACACCTACGCCGTCCGTGAGGCGCTCGACCTCCTCGACGAAGTCGACCTCGGTGTACCTGATGACCTCGTCGGCACCGGCCTCCCGCGCGAGGGCCTCCTTCTCGGCCGTGGACACGGTGCCGATCACGCGGGCGCCGCGCGACTTGGCCAGCTGCACCAGCAGCAGCCCGACCCCGCCCGCGGCGGCGTGCACGAGCACCGTGTCGCCCGCGTGGATCGGGTACGTCGACGCCGCCAGGTAGTGCGCGGTCAGTCCCTGGAGCAGGGTCGCGGCGGCCGTCTCCTCGTCCACGCCCTCCGGCACGAGCATCGCCTTGGCCGCGTCGACGACCGCTTCCTCCGCGTAGCTGCCCATGCCGTCGTGCCACGCCACCCGGTCGCCCACGGCGAACCCGGTCACGCCCTCGCCGACCGCGGTCACCGTGCCCGATCCCTCACCGCCCAGCCTGATCGGCAGGTCCAACGGGTAGAGCCCCGACCGGTGGTAGGTGTCGATGTAGTTGACGCCCGCGGCGGCCACCGCCACGACCAGTTCGCCCACCCCCGGCTTGCGGGGCTCGACGTCGGTGTACTCCAGGACCTCCGGACCACCGGTCGAGCGCACCAGCACTGCCTTAGGCATTGACTTCCCCATTCTCGTGTTCGTTCGTCCCGCCGAGGGCCACGCGGCGCGCCAGCCCCAGCGGCAGCGCTCCGGAGCCCGCGATCGTGTCGTGGAACTCCCGCAGGGTGCCCCGCTCCGCCGCGAGGTAGTCGGCGCGGATGCTCTCGATCTCCAACGCGCCCGTGAGGTACGACGGTGCCTGCGTCGGCATCGCGCAGTACCGGCTCACCTCGCCCTTCGCCGTGCCCGGCGTGAGCGACGCCTTGGTCGTCATGAACTCCTCCGCCTCCTCGGGCGTCTTGTCGCCGCAGTGCAGCGCCGTGTCCACGATCATCCGCGCCGCGCGGAACAGCCGCGCTTCCAGGTGGGCCAGCTCGTGCGCCGGCTCGGTGAAGTAACCGTGCTCGCGCAGCAGGGATTCCGCGTACAGCGCCCAGCCCTCGCTGAAGTACGGCGTGCGCAG
This sequence comes from Umezawaea sp., assembly GCA_035559015.1. GTDB lineage: Bacteria > Actinomycetota > Actinomycetes > Mycobacteriales > Pseudonocardiaceae > Umezawaea. Next base: position 5,604 of record DATMCA010000226.1, read on the forward strand.
CACCTTGCGCACCGGCCGGTCCTGCGCGGCCAGCCACGACAGGTGCCAGTGGTGGCCGGGGTAGGTCTCGTGCACCGCGATGGTCGGCAGCTGGCCGCGGGTGTTGGTGCGCAGCCGCTGCGTCACCTGTTCTGGCGTGAAGTCGTTCGGCGGATACGGCACGAAGAAGTGGCCAGTGCGCCCGCCCGCCAGCGGCGGGGGAGAGAGGTACGAGGCGACGGCGGCGATCGGGCGCTGGAACTCCGGCGATGGGACGACCAGGCACTCCTCGCCCTCGGCGAACGTGACCAGCTCGTGCTCGGCGAGGAACGCCCGCGCCCGCCTGGTCTCGGCCTCGTACTCGGCCCGCGTGTCCTCCACCGTCGGCGGGTGGTCCTTCTGCAGCGCCAGCATCACGTCGTGCCAGTGGTGGGGCGTGGTCAGCTCGTTCATCTCGGCTTCGAGCGCGTCGTACGCGGCGATGCCCCGCGTGTGCAGCTCGGCGGCGTCGTAGCCGAGGAGTTCCTGCTCGACCAGGAGCTTCGAGTACAGCTCCTCGCCCATCCGCCAGTCGCCGGTGGCGCGCTCGGCGAAGCCGTCCAGGAACGCCGCCAGTTCGTCGAACGCGACCGCGG
>DATMCA010000227.1:0-6286 GCA_035559015.1 Umezawaea sp.
CCTGCCCGGCACGCAGGACATCGCGGACCTCCAGGCGGGCCTGTACCGCGAACTGTCCGAAAAGGACGAACTGGTCGAGCTGGTGGACGACACCGCGCTCGCGGCGATGGGCCGCTACCTGAGCCTGTTCGCCGGGTGGCAGCCCGCGGAGACCGGGATCCCCACCCTGCTGGTGGGGGCGACCTCGTTCACCGCCGACGCCGATCCACGGCGCCGGGCCACCTGGCCGCTGCCGCACGACGGCGTCGTCGTACCCGGCACCCACCTGACCATGATCGAGGAATTCGCCGGCGACACCGCCGAGGCCGTCGGCAAGTGGCTGACCGAGCTGTGAGGAAGAAGGGTTGGTCATGACGAACACCGAGAACGACGTGGACCTGCTGAGCTGGGACTTCGCGCAGGACCCGCACTCCCGCTACACGCGGATGCGCCAGGACGGCGTGGTGCGGCGGCACGTCGTGAAGACGCTCGCCACCGCGTTGAACGCCTGGGTGGTCACCGACTACGAGGACGCCCGCGCGCTGCTGGCCGACCCGAGGCTGTCCAAGGAGACCGAGAAGCTCCTGGACGCCATGGACGCCAACAAGGTGAACGCGGAGGACGCGATCACCCGGACGCCGCCGAGCATGTTGTTCAGCGACCCGCCGGACCACACCCGGCTGCGCAGGCTGCTCGGCAGCGCGTTCACCATGCGGCGCGTCGAGAAGCTGCGGCCGTGGATCGAGGACCTGACCGACGACCTGCTCGACGGGATCCCGGAGGGCGAGGAGGTCGACCTCGTCCAGACGCTGGCGTTGGCGCTGCCCATCTTCGTGATCGGCAAGCTCCTCGGCGTGCCGCGGGAGCGGCACGAGGACTTCCGCCTGTGGAACGGGACGCTGGCCAGCCTGGACACCCCGGCGGCGGAGAAGCGGGTCGCGCACGGCCTCGCGTTCGACTACCTGCGGCAGCTCATCGTGGACAAGCGCGCCGACCCCGGCGACGACATGATCTCCGCGCTGATCACCGCGCAGGACGACGGCGGCAAGCTCACCGAACCCGAGCTGCTGTCCACCGTCTACCTGATGATGAACGCGGGCTACGAGACCACCGCACACATGATCAGCAGCGGGGTGCTGGCGCTGCTGACGAACCCTGAGCAGGAGTCGTTGCTGCGCAAGGACTCCACGCTGCTGCCCGGCGCGATCGAGGAGTTCCTGCGGTACGAGAGCCCGTTGAACATGTCGACGGTCCGCTACACCGCGAGCCCCGTCGTGGTCGGCGACGTCACGATCCCGGCCAACGAGATCGTGTTCATCTCGCTGCTGGCCGCGAACCGCGACGCCGCCAGGTTCGCCGACCCGGACGCGCTCGACGTCACCCGCCCCAACCGGGGCCACCTGTCGTTCGGACACGGGATCCACCACTGCATCGGCGCCCCCCTGGCGCGGATGGAGGGCGAGATCGTGTTCGGCAAGCTGCTCGACCGCTTCAGCCGCTGGGAGCTCGCCGTTCCCGCCGACGAGCTGGAGTGGAAGTACAGCGCGCAGTTCCGCGGACTCGACCGGCTGCCGGTCCGCGTGTTCGGCAAGTAGCCACACCCCAACCAGAAGAGGTGCGATCCGCATGTCCAAAGAGGTAGTCGAGCTGTTCTTCAAGGCGAGCGAGACCAACGAGGTCGACACGGCGATGGAGTGCTTCGCCGAGGACGGCGTCTGGATCGACCCGGAGGGGAAGGTCTACGCGGGCGAGGACATCCGGCCGTACCTGGTGAAGCAGATCGCCCTGCTGGAGGACTTCACCAGCAAGGGCATCACGGTCAACTACACCGGCTTCTCCGAGGTCGGCGAGAACGTCTTCATCGGCGCCACGGTCAACGCGGCGGACGGCACGGAGCTCAAGCGCTTCGTGGACATCTTCAAGATGCGCGACGGGAAGATCGTCGTGAAGGACGTGTTCGGCAAGGGCTGAGCCCCCGGTGGGGCCGGGGCACCCGCCCCGGCCCCGTCTTCCCCCACGAGGAGTTCGCATGACCACCCACCCCGAACCCGTCGCCTACCCGTTCAGCGATCCCGACCGGCTGGTCGTCGACCCGACGTACGAAGAGCTGCGCACCGAGGGGAGGTTGCAGCGGGTCCGGCTGCCGTTCGGCAAGCCGACCTGGCTCGCCACCCGCCACGAGGACGTCAAGGTCGTGCTCGGCGACGCCCGCTTCAGCCGCGAGAAGGCGCTCGGCGAGGACGAGCCGCGCATCCTCTCGTTCACCCACCGCCCCGACTCGATCCTGACCATGGACCCGCCCGGCCACACCCGGCTCCGCAAGGCCGTCGCCCGCGCGTTCACCATGCGGCGCATCGAAACCCTGCGGCCCCGCACGCAGCAGGTCGTCGACGAGCTGATCGCCGGGATGCGCGAGCAGGGTGGACCCGTCGACCTGGTCGGCGCGTTCGCCGTGGCCGTGCCGATGATGGTCATCTGCGAGCTGTTGGGCGGACCGTACGAGGATCGGCACAAGTTCCACGAGTGGAGCGAGATCCTGGCGTCCACCCGGTCGTCCAAGCACACCGCGGACGACATCGCCCAGGCGGACAAGGAGTTGCGCGCCTACCTGGCCGACCTGGTCGAGGTGAAGCGCGCGGCGCCCGCCGACGACCTGCTCAGCGTGCTCGTCGACTCCGAGGGCTCCGACGATCCCCTGACCAGGGACGAGATCGTGGGGCTCGCGTGGTCGGTGCTGCTGGCCGGATTCGAGATCACCACCAACATGATGGTCAACTCCGTCTACCTGCTGCTGACCAACCCGGAGCACCGCGAACAGCTCGTCGAACGGCCCGAGCTGCTGGCGCAGGCGGTCGAGGAGCTGCTGCGGTTCGTGCCCCTGACCGTGGGCTCGTTCTTCCCGCGCATGGCGCTGGAGGACGTCGTGCTCAGCGGCACGCTCGTCCGCGCGGGCGAAACGGTGCTGCCGTCGACGTTGTCGGCCAACCGCGACGAGGCGGTGTTCCCCGGCGCGGACACGATGGACTTCACCCGCACCGACAACCCGCACCTGACGTTCAGCTTCGGCATCCACCACTGCCTGGGCGCGCAGCTCGCCAGGATGGAGCTCCAGGTCGCCATCGGCAGCCTGCTGCGGGAGTTCCCCGACCTGCGGCTGGTGGACGAGGACGCGCTGCCGTGGCGCGCGGGCTCGATCCTGCGCGGACCGGGCGCGCTGCCGGTGACCTGGTGAGCGCGGAACGGGTGGCGACCGACCTGACGTGGCGCGTCGACGTCGACGAGGCCACGTGCATCGGCACCGGGATGTGCGTCGGCGCGGCACCGCGGTACTTCCGGCGCGGCGGCCACCACACCGAACCCGTGCACGACCTGGTCGCGCCGGACGACGACCTGCTGGACGCCGCGTTCGCGTGCCCCGCCGAGGCGATCCGCGTGCGCGACGAGGTCACGGGCGACGTGCTCGTGCCCGAGGCCTGAGGAGAAGAAGGACCATGACCGAGCCCGTGACCTACCCGTTCAGCGAGCCCGAGCGGCTGGAGGTCGACCCGAACTACGCCGTGACCCAGAACGGTGCGGGCCTGACCCGCGTGCAGCTCCCGTACGGCACGCCCGCGTACATCGCCACCCGGTACGAGGACGTCAAGAGCGTGCTGTCCGACCCCCGCTTCAGCCGCGAGCTGGCCGTCGGCGAGGACGAGCCGCGGGTGATGCCCTACGTGCACCGGCCGGACGCGCTCACCACCATGGACCCGCCGCGGCACAGCAGGCTGCGGCGCGTGGTGTCGAAGGCGTTCTCGGCCCGGCGGATCGAGGCGCTGCGGCCGAGCACCCAGCAGATCGTCGACGCGCTGCTCGACCGGATGCAGGCCGACGGCGGACCGGTCGACCTGATGCGGTCCTACGCGCTGGAAGTGCCGATGCTGGTCGTCTGCGAACTGCTCGGCGTGCCGTACGAGGACCGCGACCGGTTCCACGACTGGAGCGCGGTCCTGGCGTCCACGGCCTCGTCCGGTGTCGGCGTGGAGGAGCTCCAGCGGGCCAACGAGGACCTGCGCGGCTACCTCGGCAAGCTCATCGCCCAGCGGCGCGCCGAACCGGCCGAGGACCTGCTCAGCGTGCTGGCCGAGGCGCACGACACCGACGACCGGCTCACCGAGGACGAGATGGTGAGCCTCGCGTGGTCGGTGCTGCTGGCGGGCTACGAGATCACCGCGTACGAGATCGGCAACTTCGCCTACACGCTGCTCACCAGCCCGGACCACCTGGCGCGGCTGGTGGAGGACCCCGACCTCGTCGAACGGGCCGTCGAGGAGCTGCTGCGGCAGGTGCCGCTCACGTCGGCGTCGTTCTACCCCCGCCGCGCGAGCGAGGACCTGGAACTCGGTGGCACGACGGTGAAGAAGGGCGAGGCGGTGCTGCCGTCGATGATGGCGGCCAACCGCGACGAGGCCGCGTTCCCCGACGCCGCCCGGCTCGACTTCGACCGCGAGGCCAACGCGCACCTGGCGTTCAGCCACGGGATCCACCACTGCCTGGGCGCGCAGCTCGCCAGGATGGAGCTCCAGGTCGTCGTGAAGTCGTTGATCGGCCGGTTCCCCGGTCTGCGGCTCGCGGTCGACCCGAGCGACGTGCCGTGGCGCAAGGGGTCGATCCTGCGCGGACCGCTCACGCTTATGGTCGCCTGGTGAGCATTCGAGTAGGAGTGGTCGGGGCGAGCGCCGAACGGGGGTGGGCGAGCGCGACCCACCTCCCGGCGCTCGCCGCCGCGCCCGAGTACACCGTGACCGCCGTCGCCGCCAGCTCCCCGGAGAAGGCCGCCGCCGCGGCCGGGCTGTGGGGCGTCGAACGCGGGTTCTCCGACGCGCGGCACCTGATCGAGAGCCCGGACGTGGACCTGGTGGTCCTCGCCGTCCCCCTGCCGCGCCGCGACGGGCTGGTCGAGGCCGCCGTCGCGGCGGGCAAGCACGTGTACTGCGAGTGGCCGCTCGCGCTGGACGCCGCCGGGGCCGCCGGGATGCGCGACGCGGCCGATCGGGCCGGTGTCCGGCACGCGATCGGGTTGCAGAGCAGGCACCACCCGGCGGTGCGGCAGCTGCGGGCCCGGATCCGGGACGGGTGGATCGGGGAGGTGCTGTCCGCGACGTTCACCTATTCACTGTCCACACCGGACACCTGGCCCGCCAGGTACCGGGAGCTGATCAAGGCCGAGGCCATCAGCAGGCTGGTGATCGTCGGCGGGCACTCGCTGGACCTGTTCCGCCGCGCGGTGGGCGACTTCACGTCGTTGTCGGCCACGATCGCCACCCGGCTGCCGGAGGCGGTGCTCACCGAGACGGGGGAGCGGGTCCCGATCACCTCGCCCGACCAGATCGCCGTGCACGGCGTCCTGGAGTCCGGCGCGGTCGCGTCCGCGCACATCATCACCGGCGGCCCGTTCGGGACCGGCTACCGGATCGAGGCGCACGGCACGAAGGGGCGGCTGGAGCTGCTCTCCGACACCGACGAGCTGATCGGGCCGCGCTGGCGGCTCTCCGGCGCCCTGGGGCGCGGCGAGCTGAGGCCCCTGCCGGAGAGCCACGCCGACGACCTGCTCGACGCGCCGGCGGCCGTGCGCAACGTCCACCGCGTCTACACCGACCTCGCCGCGGCCATCCGCGACGGCGGCCCGGTGGAGCCGAGCTTCGCCACGGCGACCGACGTCCACCTGCTGCTGGACACCATCGCTTCGGCATCGGGTGCGGGCGAACGCCGTGACTATCGTTGCGGGAACCGTGGTACCGGGAGCTAGCGTCGTGACCAGGCCGGGAAGATCGCCCGGCCACCACGTCGAACTGGGGGTACCTCGGTGAGCAAGATCGTCGTTTTCGGTGCGGGAGGCCGGGGCGGCCGGCGTTCGGTGGAGGAAGCCCTGTCCCGCGGCCACCAGGTCACGGCCGTCGTGCGCGACCCGGCCAAGTACGGTGACCTGGCCAAGAGCGGCGCCACCGTGGTCAAGGGCGACGTGACCGACGCCGACACCATCGCCGCCGTCGCCGAGGGCCACGACGCGGCCATCGTGTCGGTGTACCGGCCGGACGTGCCCGCCGACGAGTTCTACGGCAACTGCGCGAAGGCGATGCTGGCCGGACTGGGCAAGGCGGGTGTCGGCCGGATGGTCGTGCTCGGCATCGGCACCCTGCTGGAGAGCTCGCCCGGCGTGCGGTTCATGGACCAGCCGGAGTTCCCGCCGCCGTTCATGCCGTTCAACCTCGGCCGCGCGGTCGAGCTGGAGGTGCTGCGCACCACCGAGTCGGACGTCGACTGGGTG
>DATMCA010000228.1:0-2512 GCA_035559015.1 Umezawaea sp.
CAGATCGACTGGGCGGACCGCGTGGCCATCACCGGCGCCAACGGCGCGGGCAAGTCGACCTTGCTGGCCGCACTGCTGGGCCGGGTCCCGCTGGACGAGGGCCACGCCACCCTCGGCAGCGGTGTGGTCGTGGGCGAGATCGACCAGGCCCGCGGCCTCTTCCTCGGCGACCAGCCGCTGGCGGACGCGTTCGAACTGGAAGTTCCGGACATGACCCCGGCCGACGTGCGCACCCTGCTGGCCAAGTTCGGCCTCAAAGCAGCTCACGTGCTGCGCACCGCGGTGTCGCTGTCCCCCGGCGAACGCACCCGAGCCGCCTTGGCGCTGCTGCAAGCACGCGGCGTGAACCTGCTGGTCCTGGACGAGCCGACCAACCACCTGGACCTACCGGCGATCGAACAGCTGGAATCAGCCCTGGAGACCTACACCGGCACCCTGCTGCTGGTCACCCACGACCGCCGAATGCTCGACGCCGTGCAAACCACCCGCAGGCTGGTCGTGGACGGCGGCGCTGTGCGGGACCTCTGACGCACGGGTGCCACCCCGGTCGACCGGGGTGGCACCGTTCGCGGATCAGCGGTTCCCGGCCACCCACTCCGGCCACGGAACCTGCCAGTCGCCGAACCCGTCCCACGACTCCAGCGCCGGCCCACCGGAGTTCGCCACGATCACCACGTCACCCGGCTTCGCGTTGTCGAAGAACCACTTCGCGTTCTCCGGCGACATGTTCAAGCACCCGTGGCTCACGTTCCGGTTCCCCTGGTCCCCGATCGACCACGGCGCCGAGTGCACGAAGATCCCGCTGTTCGACATCCGCGTGGCCCAGTCGACCGGCGTCTTGTACCCACCGGCGTCCAACGCCAGCCCGTACGTCGTCGAGTCCATGATCATGTGGTCGCGCTTCTCGGTGATCACGTACGTCCCGACCGGGGTCGTGTTCGCCGCGTTGCCCATCGACGTGGGCACCGTCCGCACGACCTGCCCGTTGACCTTCGTCACTACCTCGTGCGACGCGCCGTCGGCCTCGTGGATCACCGCGTCACCGATGGTGGCGTTGATCACCCGGTCCTCCTGGCCGTAGATCCCGTCGCCCATGTGCTTGCCGTACACCTTGGCGTTGATGGTGATCTTCGTCCCGGCGGCCCAGAAGGCCTGCGGTCGCCAGTGCACTTCCTTGTCGTTGAACCAGTAGAAGGCGCCCTCGACCTTCGGCTCGGTCGTGATCTGCAGCGCGGCCTCGGCCGCGAGCTTGTCCGCGATCGGCTCGTCGAAGTAGAACGCGATCGGCTGCCCCACCCCGACCACCGCCCCGTCCTGCGGGTTCGTCTCGACGTAGGTCAACGTGCGCGGCTTGACGGTCGTGAACGCCGACGTCTTCGTGACCGACTTCCCGTCAGCGCCCTGCCCGGTCACCGACAGCGTGTACGCCTTGTCGTAGCCCAGCGCGGCGGTGTTCGCCCACTGGAGCCCGTCCGGGCTGATCGCCCCTTCGACCACGGCCCCGTCCGCCCCGGTGAGCTTCACGTCCGTGAGCTTCCCGTCGGCGGCGGTCGCGATCAGCGGCAGCCCGGGCGCCACCCCCGCGGCACCGTCCGCCGTGCCCAACGTCAACGTCACCGGCGGAGCGGGTGGTGTGGTGCTGGTCGACGGCGCGTTCTTCCCCTGCACCGGGACCTCGGGCGACGACGAGCACCCTGTGATCAACATCGCCACAACGCCCACAGCGACCAACCCGAACGCCCCGCGCCTACCCGTCATCCCCATCGCACCCATCCGTTCGCCCGGTTCCCCCCGTACAACGAGACAGCGCGCAAGCAGGTGTTACCTCAGCCGTCCCACCCGAGAAGACGCCGTCCTGCCTACCCGCGTTGCGCCGGATACGCGATCGTTACCGACGCGAAGTTCTCCCCCCATCCAACCCCTCCAAACCCGGTCTGACCAGCCGATTGGGAAGTGCGCGAACCGCTGTGCTAATGTTCTTCTCGTCGGAACGGAGCAACACGGTTCAGACACAAGAGAACAAGATGAAGTGCCAGCGCCGCTAGCTCAGTTGGTTAGAGCAGCTGACTCTTAATCAGCGGGTCCGGGGTTCGAGTCCCTGGCGGCGCACCACCAAAGAAGTGGTCCAGCATTTATGCTGGACCACTTTTTTGCATTCCAGGGAAGTGCTCCGAACCCCCTGTGACCTGCGACCACTCCGAGCCTGGCCGCCAAGCCCATTCCCGGGATAGCTCTCACACCGAGAGCCGCACGCACTCCCGATCCTTACCAAACCTGTCGCACTCGTCGTTGTCCGTCGTCTCCCAGGAAAGCGCCCACAACGACGCAAGTCGGATTCCCTCCCATTCCCCAGTGCGCACGAACGACTACTCAACGACCAGTTCTGGCGACCACCCCGAGCCACCGCACGTGAGGACCCCTCGCATCCGACGCTCGTCCCCTGCGTCACCGAGCTCCCCGGTGTTAGATTCGTCCTGTCCGGACAGTCGCCCGCAAGCCCGTGAGCAGGGTC
>DATMCA010000229.1:0-5606 GCA_035559015.1 Umezawaea sp.
GGCCGCCGCCGAGCCAGACGAACAGCGTCACGCCGGGGTGCGTGTGGCCGCCGGAACGCCTGCCGAGCGGGCTGTACATCAGCCCCGCGATCAGCACCGCCACCAGCGCGCCCGCGACCGCGAAGAGGACCGCCGGATCGGCGATGGCCGGCGGTGACGCCGGGTGGGCGAGCCACCGGACCAGGCCCACCACGACGAACAGCAGGGCGGTGGTCAGCACGAACTCGAACGCCGCGTGGCGGGCGACATCGGCACGGGCGAGCGCGGGGCTGCTCATGGGAGGACTCCTTCGACCTGATGAGCACGAGTGTTCGTCTAGCGAAATTTAGTTCGCTAAGGTTGCATGGGAGTGTGAGCCGGGCGACCAGGAGGCGTCAAGAGACCCACAACTACGATGTCGGGAACACCGCGACCACCCGGTCCGGTCCTCATGAGACGGGGCGTGACGTGCGGGAAGCGGCAGAGGACACCGCGGGCCCGTTCGAACGGGGCCTGTCGGTGCTGCACGCCGTGGCGGCCGACCCCGAGCCGCGGATGCGCCGCGTCGACCTCACCAAGGCCACCGGTCTCGCACGGTCCACAGTGGACCGGATCACCGCCACCCTGCTGCACCTGGGGTTCCTCCGCGCCGAGGGCCAGGACCTGCTGCTGGCGCCGCGCGCGATGGAACTGGGCAACGCCTACCTGGCGTCCTGCGGCCTCGTGACCCCGTTGGCACCGCTGGTGACCCGGCTGGCGGACGAGCTGGACGAGTCGGTGTCGCTGGCCGTGCCGGACGCCGACGGGGCGCGGCTGATCGCCCAGTCGACCCGGCGGCGGGCCATGTACCTGGCGTTCCACGTCGGCGGCCTGCTGCCCGACGACCGCAGCGCCGCCGGGGTCGTGCTGGCCACGACGTGGGGCGAGGACCGCTACGAGCGGTGGCGCGACCGGCGGACCGCCGACCCGTTGGACGCGGGCTTCCCCGCCGTGCCGACGCTGACGGGGGCGGCGCCGAACCGCGAGGCCGAGTTCCGCGCGCGGATCACCGAAGCCGCCGAGCAGGACTGGTCGCTCGACGACCAGTGGGTCGAACCGGGGCTACTCGCCATCGCCGCGCCGGTGCGCGACCCGGAGGGTCGACCGATCGCCGCGGTGAGCGTGCTCAGCCACACCAGCAGGCACACCGCCAAGACCTTCCCGAACGCCGTGCTGCCCGCGTTGCGCGGGGCCGTGCGGGACATGGAGGCCGCGCTCCGGCAGCCGAACAGGTCGTTCGAGCGGGCCGTGCCGACCGCGGACGAGCTGCGGTCGACGAAGGACGAGCTGGGCATGGAGTTCCTGGAGACGCTGGCGCGCGGGATCGCCGTGCTCAAGGCGTTCCGGTTCGCGCCCGGCGGCCTGACGATCTCGACGGCCGCCGCGGCCAGCGGGCTCCCCCGCGCCACCGCCCGCCGGGCGCTGCTCGTGCTGCGGGAGGCCGGGTACGCCGAGAGCGACGGCCGGGTGTTCACGCTGCGGCCGACCGTGCTGGACCTCGGGTACTCGCGGCTGTCGGCGCTCACGCTGGCCGACATCGCCCAGCCGCACCTGAAGGCGCTGGCGGGCGTGGTCGGCGAGTCGGTGTCGATGGCCGTGCTGGACGACGACCGGGTGCGGTACGTGGCGCGGGTCGCGACGGCCCGGATCATGCGGATCGACATCGCCGTCGGCACCCGGTTCCCGGCGTACGCCACGTCGATGGGGCGGGTCCTGCTGGCCGACCTGCCCGCCGACGAGCGGGCCGCCCTGCTCGACCGGACCGAGCGGGCGCCGCTGACCGGCCGCACGCTGGTGTCGACGGAGGACCTGGCCGCGGCCGTGGACGCCGTGGGGCGGCGGGGTTGGGCGATGGTCGACCAGGAGTTGCAGGACGGGTTGCGGTCGTTGGCCGTCGGGGTGCGCGACCGGTCCGGCAGGGTCGTCGCGGCGGTCAACACGGCACTGCACGTCGGCCGCGACTCCGTCGAGGAGACCGTGGAACGACTCCTGCCACCGTTGCGCGAGACCGCGGCCCGGATCGAGGCGGACCTGGCCGTGGCGTTCGACCAGGCACAACTGGTCGTCGTCTGAGCCGTGGCCGTGTGGCCACCGACACAGTTGTTGTTCAAATTCGAACTACAGGCGTAGCGTTCGAGACGGTAGTTGAAAACTGAACTTGCCGTCGATCGGAGCCAGCCATGACCGCCTCCCTCACCGCCCGCGCCTCGGTCCGCACCAGCGTCCGGGTGCCGCTGCGGTTCGGCGACGGCTTCAGCACCACGGCTGAGACGATCACCTTCCACGGCCTCGCGGACCAGGCCGAGCACATCGCCCTGGTCTTCGGCGAACCGACCGGGAACCCCGCGCCGCTCGTCCGGATGCACTCCGAGTGCCTCACCGGCGACGTCTTCGGCTCAGCCCGGTGCGACTGCGGCCCCCAACTCCGCGAAGCCGTCGAACGGCTGTCGAACGAGGGCGGCGTCCTGCTCTACCTGCGCCAGGAGGGCCGCGGCATCGGGCTCTACAACAAGCTCGACGCCTACGCGCTCCAGGACCACGGCCTGGACACCTACGAGGCCAACAGCGCGCTCGGCCTCCCCGAGGACGGCCGCGACTACACCGCCGCCGCGCAGATGTTGACCGCACTGGGCATCGACACGATCTCCCTGCTGTCGAACAACCCCGACAAGGGCGAACAACTCGGCACCCACGGCATCACCGTCCGCCACCACGTGCCCACCGGCGTCTTCGCCACCCCGAGCAACGTTGACTACCTGCGCGCCAAGATCGAGCACACGAACCACACGATCACGTTGGCCAGCTGATCGTCCATTGAGGACTAACGGCGAGCGGCCACCACGTCGAACGCGCGGTCGATGAACAGCGACATGCTCGCTTCGCCGTCGGTGGCCGTCCAGGCCTGGAAGGCGGCGTCGAGGCAGCCCAGGGCCGCGGCGACCAGCGCACGCGGGCGCGGATCGCGCGGATCGTCGGAAATGCCCAGCCTGACGGCGATCTCGGGGATCAGCAGGTCCTGCCAGCGCGCCTGCTTCTCCTGGTGGCGGGCCTTGAGCGACGGCGTGTCCAGGAGCATCCGGCCCAACGCCCGGCCCGGCGCGTTCCGGCCGCTCGCGTAAGCGGTGCGGAACGCCGAGCACAAGGCCTCCCACGGGTCCTCGTCCTCGGGTCTGTCCGCCAGCGCTCGGGCGGTGGTCTGGCCCAGGTCGTCGAGATGACCCAGGACCACGTCCTCTTTTGTGGGGAAATAACGGAAGAAGCTCGTGCGGGACATGCCGGCGGCCCGCGCGATGTCGTCGACCGTCGCGCCGTCGAACCCCTTCTCGGCGAACAACTCCAATGCCACGACGGCCACCTCGGCACGCATCGCCCGCCGCGCCCTGTCCCGAAGTCCCGTCGTCTCGCTCACGCCATCAATGCTAAAGCCTGCAAACGCTTGCTGTATCTAATTCCCGATTCCCCCCGACACCGTCCACACCGGTCGTCAGTGGTGGTTGTGCAAGCGGCGCAAGGCGATCGCCAGTTGCAGGCGCAAGCGCCCCGACGGGTCGCGGACCGACCAGCCGAGCAGTTCCTCAACGTGGGCAAGCCTGTCCTGCAACGTGGAGTGGTGCACGACGAGGGTCGCGGCGGCCGTGCGGAGGCTGGAGGTGGTGGCCACGGCGACGAGCGTGGCCAGCGCCCACGGCGCCGTGGAGCGGGCGCGTTCGAGGTCCTGGACGTCCGGAACCGGTTCCGCGCCGGGGCCGACGGCTTCGGCGAGCACGGCCAGACCGCCGAGTTGATCGGCGTGCACGACGCTCGGGCCCGGATCTTGTTCAGTTCCGGCGGCGGCGAACCGCAGCGCGGTGCGCGCGGCGGCCCACGACGACGGCAGGTCCGCCACCGGTACGACCGGGCCGACACCGGCCCTGGCCACCTCGACGGCCTGGTCGGCGGCCAGGACCTTCGCCCGGCCGCCCTCCAGCGCGAGTGCCCTGGCCGCGAGGCCGAGGCCGAGCCTGCGGGCGGCGCGCAGCCGTGCGGGTTCGGCGACCGCCGCGTCCAGCACCGCGGCCACGTCGTCCGCGGGCGCCGGGCCACGGGTGCGGGCCAGTGCGCCGCGCGCCGCCGACAACGCCCGTTCGAGGACCATCGCCTCCACCGGGCCCGCCGGACCGGTGCGTTCGAGCCACAGCGCGGGCGGGCCGCCGGGGTGCAGCGGAGCGCTGAGCCACGCCGGGTCCGGCGGGTCGTCGGACGGGTGGACGGCACCGGTCGCGTCGACCCGGATCGCCACACCGCGATCGGCGTCGACCAGCCGGGCGGCGCAGCCGGTCAGCACGGCCGCGCCGCGGACGACGGGTTCGAGCCCGGCGCGGCCCTCGACCAGGCGGTCGAAGTAGGCGATCACCTTGATCGCCGCGCCCGCGTCGGGATCGAGCGCGCTCAGCCTGCCGACTAGGTCTTCCACCTGTTCATCCTGCCACCGCGTCAGATCCCGAGCACGCGTCGCAGCCAGGGAATCCGGGGGCCCGCCGCGGCGTGGGACAGGTCCGACTCCGGGGCGAGCATCTCGAACCCGTGGAAGCCGCCGGGCCAGACGTGCAGCTCGGCGTTGCCGCCCGCCGCCCAGATCGCGGACGCGTACGCCACGACCTCGTCGCGGAACGTCTCCGCGGAGCCGACGTCGAGGTAGGTCGGCGGCAGTCCGGACAGGTCCGACTCCCTGGCGGGGGCGGCGTACGGGGACACGTCCGGTCCGCCGCGCTCGGCACCGAGCAGCGCCGTCCAGCCGGTGTCGTTGGAGGTGCGGTCCCACACACCGAGGCCGGCCATCTGCCGCGCCGACAGCGACTCGTTGCGGTCGTCGAGCATCGGGCAGAACAGGAGCTGCGCGGCGAGCGCCGGGGCACCGCGGTCGCGGGCCATGAGCGTCGTCGCGGCGGCCAGGCCACCACCCGCGCTGGCGCCCGCGATCACGATCCGCTCCGGGTCGATGCCCAGCTCGTCGGCGTGCTCGACCGTCCACACCAGACCGGCGTAGCACTCGTCCACCGGCACCGGGTGCGGGTGCTCGGGCGCGAGCCGGTAGTCGACCGACACGACGGCCAGGCCCAGCTCCTGCGCCAGGTCGTACGCCTTGGTCGAGTCGGCGCCGCGGTTGGTGCCCGTGATCATGCCGCCGCCGTGGATGTAGTAGATCGCGCCCACCAGCCCGGTCGCGGCGGCCGGCTTGAGGATCAGCACCGGGATGTCGCCGTGCGGGCCCGGCACGGGCCGTTCGGACACCTCGAACGCGCCACCGCGCCGCAACTCCTCGTTCGTCGCGTCGCGGGAGTTGTAGCCCTCGCGCAGCGAGGGAATGAGGTCGGGGGTCAGGGAGGTGGGCAGCTCCGGCATGGCTTCCAGCGCGGCGGCCAGTTCGGGGTCGAACGGCGGCGGTGGGCCGACGCGGGTCGAGTCGGACTCAGTGGTCGTCATCGGGGTCTCCTCGGTGCTCGGGGCCACTCCGGCGTGACCACCGACACCATCGTCGGCTCGGCGGGGACACCGTCGACAGTGCCACGCGGCGGAGATCACCCGCCAATTGGCGGTTAGGGTCGGGG
>DATMCA010000230.1:0-2417 GCA_035559015.1 Umezawaea sp.
CGCGGCGCGTCGGAAGCCGGAGCGTCTCTTTTGGTCCTGGACACCGAAACGGGCAGCCCGGCGGAAGGCATCTACACGTCCACGGGCTGGACGGCAGTAGGGGTCATCCCGGACTACGCGCTCGATCCCGAAGGGAAACTCGCGCCGACGACGATCCTGTACAAGGTGGTCACCGGGTAAGCGCAGGTCCACTCGGTCGTAGCGGTACGTATTACCACCGCGACGCCGAGTGAGATAGGGGCTGTGGGCGCGGCGCGGAACTGCCACAGTGGTCAGCGTGCCAAACCCCGCTGAGGCGCCGGAGCCGATTCGACTGCTCGTCGTCGAGGACGACCAGGAAACGGCGGCGATGCTGGCCGAGCTGTTCGCGAGCGAGGGCTACGAGGTCGACGTGGCGCTGGACGGCCAGCAGGGCCTGCACCTCGCGCTGAGCCGCAAGCCGGACATCATGGTGCTGGACCGCGGCCTGCCCGCGATCGACGGGCTGGACCTGATGGTCCGGCTGCGGAGGGTCGGGGTGACCGCGAAGATCCTGGTGCTGACCGGTCGCGGCGAGGTCGGCGACCGGGTGCAGGGGCTGAACGCCGGGGCGGACGACTACCTCGGCAAACCGTTCGACCTGGACGAGCTGATCGCCAGGGTGCGGGCGCTGCACCGGAGACACCTGGAGCACACCGACCTGCTGCCGCTCGGCCAGGGCCACCTCGACCTGCGGCACCGGGAAGTGCTGACCTCGCGGGGAGGCGTGGTCAAGCTGTCCGCCCGCGAGTGCGACCTCCTCCGCACGCTCGCCGTCGCCCCCAACGCCATCTGCCGCCGGACGGACCTGCGCACGCAGGTGTTCCCGGAAGCCACCTCGGAGTCCATAGTGGACACATATGTGCACTACCTGCGCCGCAAGCTCGGGCGCGAGGCCATCCGGACCGTGCACGGTCTCGGCTACCGGGCGGGGTCCGTCTGATGACCGCGATCACGCCGGAACGCGCCGCGCTCGGCCGGGCCCGCTGGTCGATCACCGCTCGGCTCACGCTGCTGACCACGGTGATCGTGCTGCTCATCGAGTGCCTCATCTACCTCATCACGGCGAACATGCGCGACAACGACACCCGCCGCGACCTGCTGTGGACGGTGGCGCACTCGTCGATCTCCAGCCCGCCCGCGTGCACCTGGCTGGTCGTCGCACGCGACGGCGCGGTCGACGGAACGGCCGGTCTACCGGCCGGCTTCCCGCTGACCGAGAGCCTGCGGACCGCGGACGGGCCGAAGTTCGAGGAGGTCCACCGCGACGGGCAGGTCTACAGCGTCCTCACGCAGCGGCGCGGCGACGAGGTCGTGCAGGTCGTCTACGACGAGCGGTTCCACGTGATGGAGCGGGAGAACCTGCTGTTCGCGTTCGGGGTCGCGCTGCTGCTGACCGCGTTGGCGGTGGCGGCCGTCG
Source organism: Umezawaea sp. (assembly GCA_035559015.1). Taxonomy (GTDB): domain Bacteria; phylum Actinomycetota; class Actinomycetes; order Mycobacteriales; family Pseudonocardiaceae; genus Umezawaea. The sequence continues at coordinate 1,439 of DATMCA010000230.1, forward strand.
TCGCGACGGCGAGCCGCTTCCTGTGCGAGAAGGCCATCGCGCCGCTGAACGACGCCCTGGCGCGGCAGCGGCGGTTCGTCGCCGACGCGAGCCACGAGCTGCGCGCACCCCTGACCCAGTTGCACACGCGGGCGCAGTTGTTGGCGCGCAAGGCGGACGCGATGGAGTGCCCCGAGGTGCTGGCGACCGAGATGCGGCGCCTGGTCAACGGCACCCGCCAGCTCGGTGACGTGGTCGACGACATCCTCCGCTCGGCGATCTCCGGTGAGCAGCCGCGGACGGACGTCGTCGACTTGGCCGACCTGGCCGACGAGGTGGTCGAGGCCGAGGACGCGCGGGCCGTCGAAACGGGGCTGGTGCTGGAGGTTCGCCGGGATCCGGGTCAGTTCCTGGTGCCGGGCGCGGAATCCGCGCTGCGCCGGGTGGTGACGGCGTTGGTGGACAACGCGATCGGCCACACCCCCGCGGGCGGGAAGATCGTGGTCGAGCTGGCGGCGCCCACCCCGGACACGGTCCGGTTGTCGGTGCGCGACAGCGGGGTCGGGTTCGACCAGGCGGACGGGCGGTCGCTGTTCGAGCGCTTCAACCGCGGCGGGAACGGTCGCGGCCAGCGGTTCGGCATCGGCCTGTCGCTGGTGCGCGAGGTCGTGGAAGCCCACCGCGGCACGGTCTCCGCCGAGGGCGTGCCGGGCACGGGCGCCGTGTTCACCGTGGACCTGCCCGCCGTGCTGCCCGCGATCCCCCTGCCCCGCGCCGAGTCCGCCTCGGTGGCGCGGGCCGCGCTCTACTGGGCCAGGGGTGCCGGGGTTCACATAGCGCGGCGGTAGTCCACGACGTGGAACGGGGCCGCGGGTCGCCGGGTGCGGAACCGCTCGTCCGACGCCGAGGTCACGAGTTCGGCGGCGATGGCGGCCAGCGGCGACCCCGGCTGCCAGACCAGCATCGTCCGGCACCACAGGGGTTCGTCGGTCAGGTGCCG
>DATMCA010000231.1:0-5492 GCA_035559015.1 Umezawaea sp.
CGGCGGCCTGAACTCCGCCGTCGTCGACGCCCCGCTGCGGGCGCTGGCCACCGGCACCGACGGCCCATCCGGCGTGTACCGCTACGGCACCGGCGGCGTGTTCCCGACCAACGGCGGCGGCGCGAACTACTGGGTCGACGCGGTGTTCCAGCCCGACCCCGACACGATCGCGCCGGTGGTGACCGGCACCTGGCCGGGCAACGACTCGCGCAGCGTCCAGGTTTCGGCCGCGATCACCGCAACCTTCAACGAGGCCGTCGACCCGTCGAGCATCGTGTTCACGCTCAACGGCGACATCAACGCGTCGTCCTCGATGACGGGCACGACGACCTACGACCCGGCGACGCGCACGGCGAAGTTCCAGCCGAGCACGGCGATGGGCGCGGCCACCCTCTACACGGCCACGGTCAGGGCGGCGGACACCAGCGGCAACCTGATGGGCAACCCCACCAGCTGGTTCTTCACCACCTCCGGTGTCGGGGCCTGCCCGTGCACGCTGTTCGCGGACAGCACGGTGCCGAACACCGCGTCGGTGACCGACGTCAACCCGGTCGAGCTCGGCATGCGGATCTCGCCGGACACCAACGGCTGGATCACCGGCGTCCGCTTCTACAAGGGCGCGGCCAACACCGGCACGCACACCGGCAGCCTGTGGACGACCACCGGGACGCGGCTCGCGACCGGCACGTTCACCGGGGAGTCCGCCACCGGCTGGCAGAAGCTGACCTTCGCCAACCCGGTCGCGGTCACGGCCAACACGCAGTACGTCGTCTCGTACTACGCCCCGGTGGGCCGCTACGCGGGTGACGTCGACTACTTCACCACCGCGGTCGACAACGCCCCGCTGCACTCGCCCGTCAGCGGCGGGGAGAAGAACGGGCTGTTCCGCTACGGCGCGGGCGGCGGCTTCCCGATCGACTCCTACCGGTCCGGCAACTACTACGTGGACGCGGTGTTCACCAACACCGCCCCGTCCGACACGACGGCCCCGACCGTGACCGGGTACACCCCGGCCGACGGCGTGACCAGCGTGCCGCCCACGGGCGCCGTCACGGTGACCTTCGACGAGGACGTCCAGCCCACGTCGCCGGTCTTCACCCTGGCGCCGACCGCCGGTGGCGCGAACGTGCCGGGCAGCAGCTCCTACAACGCGGCCACCAGGACGTGGACGTTCGCGCCGACCTCGGCGCTGGCGTTCTCGACCACCTACCGGGCCACCGTGTCCGGGGCGAAGGACGTGCCGGGCAACACCATGGCCGGGTCGGTGACGTGGACCTTCACCACGGCGCAGGCCCCGACCTCCGGGTGCCCGTGCACGATCTTCCCGGACTCGGCGACCCCGACCATCGCGTCGGCCGACGACAACGGCCCGCTGACGCTGGGCGTCCGGTTCACCGCCGAGAGCGACGGCGTCGTCAACGGCATCCGCTTCTACAAGGGGTCGGGCAACACCGGCACCCACGTGGGCCAGCTGTGGACGACGACCGGCACCTCGCTCGGGTCGGTGACCTTCACCGGTGAGACCGCGGGCGGCTGGCAGACGGCGACGTTCGCCACGCCGATCGCGGTGACCGCGAACACCCAGTACATCGCGAGCTACTTCGCGCCGAACGGGCACTACTCGGTCACCAGGGGCACGTTCGAGTTCAACGGTGTGGACAGGGCTCCCCTGCACGCGCCGAAGGCCGTGAGCGGCGCCCCGAACGGGCTCTACAAGTACGGCGCCACGTCGGGCTTCCCCAACGGCGGCAACGACACCAACTACTGGGTCGACGTGGTCTACACGCCGAACAGCGGTGGGTCGCAGGGCTTCTCGGGCGGGGGTGGTGGAGCCGCGGCCAGTCCGGTCGGCTTCACCTACTCCACGCCGGCCGCCGCGGTGTCGTCCGTCGTGGGGGTGCTCAGGTCCAGGTTGTACACGGTGTTCGGTCGAATCACGGGGTGAGGTGACAGGTGAGCTCGTTTCCGCTGATCGTCATGATGTCGGGCAAGCCGTGGGACGGAGTTCGCGGCGCGGACCGGCAACAGGCCGAACAGCTCACGAGGTACGCCGACGTGCTGTGGGTGGATCCGCCGATCTCGCCGTTGACACCGGCGCGGTACCGCCCCGGCCTCGGCAGGGGGATCCGTCCCCGCCTCGGCTCACCCGCACCGGGCATCACCCGCCTCACACCGGTCGCGCTGCCGGGGCTCTCCCGCCCCGGCATCCGCGCCACCACCTGGCCGCTCGTCCGGGCCCAGATCCGCTGGGCTCTGGGTCGGACGGGCCGCCAACCCCACGCCGTGGTGTCGTTCTCGTTCGACGACGTGCTCGGCAAGTGGGGGAAGGACGTCCGCACCGTGCTGTACGGCACCGACGACTGGGTCGCCGGTGGCGAGCTGATGGGGCTCGACCCCGACTGGCTGCGCGGTGAGGAGCGCCGAGCGCTGGCGGACGCCGACATCGTCGTCGGCGTCACGCCGGCGCTGGTGTCCCGCTGGGAGGGGCTCGGCGCCGAGCCCGCGTTCCTGCCCAACGGCGTGCACGCCGACGCCTACGCGGGCGTCGAGTCCGCCGAGGTGCCGTCGGACGCGGCCGGTCTGCCCGGCCCGGTCGCGGGCCTCATCGGCCGGATCACCGCCCGGATCGACATCGGCATCCTGGAAACCCTCGTGGACAACGGGATCTCGCTGCTGATGGTCGGCCCGCGCGACCCGTCGTGGGAGCCCGAGCGGTGGGCGGCGCTCGTGGCCCGGCCGCACGTCCGGCACGTCGACGAGGTGCCGTTCCCGCGGCTGCCCGGCTACTTCAAGGCCATCGACGTCGGCATCACGCCGTACCACGACACCGAGTTCAACCGGGCGTCGTTCCCGCTCAAGACGTTGGAGTACCTGGCGGCCGGGCGGCCGGCGGTCAGCACCGACCTGCCGGCAACCAGGTGGTTGTGCGAGAACGCCGAAACGAACGCCCCCGGATCACCGATAGTCACCACGGCGGGCTCGCACCAGGAGTTCGCCGACGCGGTCCTCGCGGCCGCCCGGTCGCCGCGCACCGACGACGAGGTCGGACGCAGGCAGGAGTTCGCGCACCTGCACTCGTGGCGACGACGGGGCGACGCGTTCGCCGAGGCCATTGGTCTCGCAGTCCCCAATGGAGGGTCAATGGCAGGCACGGCACGGAGCGGCGTCGAAGGGGAGTCCCGATGATCCCCGTGATGCGCCCCGTTCTCGGCGAGGAGGAGGCCCAGGCCGCCGCCGAGGCCGTCAGGTCCGGCTGGGTGGCCCAGGGCCCCCGCGTCGCGGCCTTCGAGGAGGCCTTCGCCACGAGGGTCGGCGCCGCGCACGGAGTCGCGGTGTCCTCGTGCACGACCGGGCTGCACCTCGCCGTGCACCTGCTCGGGATCGGCAGGGGCGACGAGGTGGTCGTCCCCTCGCTGTCGTTCATCGCCACCGCCAACGCCGTCCGCTACACCGGCGCCACGCCCGTGTTCGCCGACGTCGACCCGGACACCGGCAACCTCACCGCCGCGACCGTCGAGGCGGTGCTCACCCCGCGCACCAAGGCCGTCATGCTGGTGCACCAGGCCGGTGTGCCCGCGGACGTCGAGGCGCTGCGCGCGCTGTGCGACCCGCTGGGCGTGGACGTGATCGAGGACGCCGCGTGCGCCGCGGGCTCGACGTACCAGGGCTTCCCGGTCGGCACCGGCGCGCTGCTCGCCGCGTGGTCGTTCCACCCGCGGAAGCTGCTCACCACGGGTGAGGGCGGCATGGTCACGATGGACCGCGAGGAGTGGGCGGTCCGGGCGAAGCGGTTGCGCGAGCACGGCATGAGCGTCAGCGCCGCCGACCGCCACAAGGGCGGCGCCGCGGTCGTCGAGGAGTACCTGGAGACCGCGTTCAACTACCGGCTCACCGACATCCAGGCCGCCGTCGGGCTCGTGCAGCTCGGCAGGCTGGACGCCATCGTCGCGCGCAGGCGCGAGCTGGCCGCGAACTACCACGGGATGCTCGCCGACGTGCCCGGCCTGCGGATGGTGTCCGACCCCGCGCACGGCACGACCAACTACCAGTCGTTCTGGGTGCGCCTGCCCGACGACGGCCCGCCGGAGCGCAACGACGTGCTGGCCGAACTGGCCTCGCGGGGCGTCTCGGCGCGGCGGGGGATCATGGCGTCCCACCTGGAACCCGCGTACCACGGGCATCCGCACGGCGATCTCACCGTCACCGAGGACCTGACCCGTCGGACGCTGATCCTGCCGCTGTTCCACGACATGACGGCGGGGGAGCAGGGCACCGTGGTGGACGCCCTCAAGGCTGCACTGCGCCGACCGGCCGTGACGGGCGGCGTGCGATGAGCGCTGCCCGTCCGCTGGTGCTGGTGGGCGCGGGCGGCCTGGCCCGCGAGTGCTTGGCGGCGCTCGCGGCCGTCGAGGAGGCCGGCACGGCGTCGTGGACCGTGCTCGGCCTGCTCGACGACGACCCCGCGCGGCACGGCGAGCTGGTCGACGGCACGCCCGTGCTCGGCGGTTCCGAGCTGGTCCACGAGCACCCGGACGCGGCCGTGCTGATCAGCACGGCCGGCATCCGGAGGCTCGACGGCAGGCCCCGGATCGCGGAGCGGCTGGGGCTGTCCGACGACCGCCTCGCCACCCTGGTGCACCCGACCGCGAGCGTTGCCCGCGGCACGGAGGTCGGCGCCGGCTCGATCCTGCTGGCGGGTGTCGTCGTGACGGCCCCGCAGGCGATCGGCCGGTTCGTGGTGGCCATGCCGCAGGTGCTCCTGACCCACGACGACGAGGTCCACGAGGGCGTCACGATGGCCGGTCGGGTCGCCCTCGCGGGCGGCGTCACCGTCGGCCGGTGCGCCTACCTCGGCGCGGGCGCGCTGGTGCGGGAGAACCTGGCCGTCGGCGAACTCTCGGTGCTGGGCATGGGTTCCGTCCTCCTGGACGACCTGCCCGCCGGGCAGACCTGGGTCGGCTCGCCCGCGCGGCGGCTCGTCGACCGCCCGAAGGCGGTGGCCCGGTGAAGGTCCTCGTCTTCGCCCACCGCCTGGAACTCGGCGGCACCCAGACCAACGCGATCGAGCTGGCCGCGACGGTCCGCGACACCTACGGGCACGAGGTGGTGCTGTTCGCCACTCCCGGTCCGGCGTCGGAACTGGCCAGGGGCAAGGGCTTGCGGCTGATCGACGCGCCCGCGGCCACGAACCACCCGTCGCCCGCGGTCATGCGCGCGCTGCGCGCCGCCGTTCGCGCGGAGAAGCCGGACCTGATCCACGTGTGGGACTGGCCGCAGTGCTTCGACGCCTACTTCGGCGAGCACCTCGTGCACCGGGTCCCGCTGCTCTGCACGATGATGGGCATGGTGGTGCCGAGCTTCGTGCCGCGCCAGCTGCCCACCACGTTCGGCACCCAGCAGCTCGCGGAGGACGCCCGCCGGTCCCGCACCGGCTCGGTGGACCTCCTCGAACCGCCGGTCGACGTCGACTTCAACGCCCCCGGCGCCGTGGA
>DATMCA010000232.1:0-8055 GCA_035559015.1 Umezawaea sp.
TATGCGCTCTCCCACGCCTATCGTGCCGCCTTCGACAACCCGGACCTGCTGATCGCCTGCGTGATCGGCGACGGCGAGGCCGAGACCGGTCCGCTGGCGGCCAGTTGGCACTCGAACAAGTTCCTCAACCCGGTCACCGACGGCGCGGTGCTGCCGGTGCTGCACCTCAACGGCTACAAGATCGCCAACCCGGCGGTGCTGGCCCGGATCCCGGACGAGGAGCTGGCCGCGTTGATGCGCGGGTACGGCTACACGCCACACTTCGTGGCCGGTGACGACCCGATGGCCGTGCACGAGCTGCTGTCGTCCACTCTGGACCGGGTGTTCGACGACATCGCCGTCATCCAGCGGGACGCCCGCGAGATCGGTGGGTCGCACGAGCGCCCGCTGTGGCCGATGATCGTGCTGCGCACGCCGAAGGGGTGGACCGGGCCGAAGGTGGTCGACGGGATGCCGGTCGAGGGCACCTTCCGCGCCCACCAGGTCCCGCTCGCCGCCACCCGAACGAACGCCGAGCACCGCGCGCAGTTGGAGGAGTGGATGCGCGGCTACCGGCCGGAGGAGCTGTTCGACGCCAACGGCCGGTTGATCCCGGAACTGCGCGCGCTCACCCCGCGCGGGGCCCGGCGGATGAGCGCCAACCCGCACGCCAACGGCGGCCTGTTGCGCCGCGACTTGACCATGCCCGACTTCCGCGAGCACGCCGTGCCGGTCGCACACCACGCCGTGGAGTCCAGCGAGGCCACCAAGGTCCTGGGCGGGTTCCTGCGCGACATCGTCACCCGCAACCCCGACCGGTTCCGGATCATGGGGCCGGACGAGACCGCGTCGAACCGGTTGTCGGCGGTGTTCGAGGTGACCGACCGCGCGTGGAACGCGGAGACCCTGCCCGGCGACGACCACCTCGCCCCGAACGGGCGCGTGATGGAGGTGCTGTCCGAGCACCTGTGCCAGGGGTGGCTGGAGGGCTACCTGCTGACCGGGCGCCACGGCCTGTTCAACTGCTATGAGGCGTTCATCCACATCGTCGACTCGATGCTCAACCAGCACGCGAGGTGGCTCAAGACCACCCGCGGGATCCCGTGGCGCGCACCGATCTCGTCGCTGAACTACCTCCTGTCCTCGCACGTGTGGCGCCAGGACCACAACGGCTTCTCCCACCAGGACCCCGGATTCCTCGACCACGTGGTGAACAAGAAGGCCGAGATCGTCCGGGTGTACCTGCCGCCGGACACCAACACCCTGCTCTCGGTGGCTGACCACTGCTTGCGCAGCAAGCACTACGTGAACGTCATCGTCGCCGGCAAGCAGCCCGCACTGACCTACCTCGACATGGACGAGGCCGTCGCGCACTGCGCGCGTGGACTCGGGATCTGGCCCTGGGCGGGCAACACGGACGGCGAACCGGACGTGGTGATCGCCTGCGCGGGTGACGTGCCCACGATGGAGGCACTGGCCGCGATGGACCTGCTGCGCACCCACCTGCCGGAGTTGAAGGTCCGGTTCGTCAACGTCGTCGACCTGATGCGCCTGCAGCCCGACACCGAGCACCCCCACGGCCTGTCCGACCGCGACTTCGACGCGCTGTTCACCACCGACAAGCCCGTGATCTTCGCCTTCCACGGCTACCCGTCGCTGATCCACCGGCTCACCTACCGCCGCGCCAACCACCACAACCTGCACGTGCGCGGGTACCGGGAGGAAGGCACCACGACCACGCCGTTCGACATCCTGATGCTCAACGACCTGGACCGCTTCCACCTGGTCATGGACGTCATCGACCGCGTCCCGTCGCTGGGCAGCCGCGCGGCGGTGTTGCGCCAGCAAATGGAGGACGCCCGGCTGCACGCCCGCGCCTACACGCGTGAGCACGGCGAGGACGACCCGGCGATCTCGGGGTGGACCTGGCCGGAACAGGACTGAGCCGGTGCGGGTGCTGGTGGTCAACGCGGGCTCGTCGAGCGTGAAGCTGCGGCTGCTCGACGAGCACGACACCGTGGAGCGGAGCGAGGACCTGCCCGCCGGGGCCGATGGGATCGACACGGCTCGGCTCGCCGACGTCCTGCAGAGGTGGCCCGACCCGGACGTGGTCGGCCACCGCGTCGTGCACGGCGGCACGAGCTTCACCGGAGCGGTCCAGGTCACCGAGGAGGTGCGATCCCGGCTGGAGGACCTGACCGACCTCGCCCCGCTGCACCAGCCGAAGTCCCTCGCCGCGCTCGATGCCGTGACCGCGTTGCTGCCTGATGTGGTCGCGGTAGCGTGCTTCGACACCGCGTTCCACAGCACGATCCCCGAGGCGGCGGCGACCTACCCGGTCCCGCGAGAGTGGCGGGAGAAGTACGCGATCCGCCGCTACGGGTTCCACGGCCTGTCGCACGCCTATTGCGCCACTCGCGCGGCCGAGGTCGCGGGACTGGACGCTCCTCGGATCGTGTCGTGCCACCTGGGTGCGGGCGCGTCGCTCGCGGCGGTGGTCGACGGCCGGAGCGTCGACACGACGATGGGCTTCACCCCGTTGGAGGGCTTGGTGATGGCGACCCGGTCCGGCACCGTCGACCCCGGACTCGTGCTGTGGCTGGAGGAGCACGAACACCTGTCGCCGCACGAGGTCGCCACCGCGCTGGAGGAGCGCTCGGGGCTGCTGGCACTGGCGGGAACCGGTGACATGAGGGAGGTCGAGGCCGCGGCGGAACGCGGAGACCCGGACGCGCTGCTGGCGGTCGACGTCGCGGTGCACCGGCTGGCGGGCGCGGTCGGGGCGATGGCGGTCGCGGCCGGGGGACTGGACGTGCTCGCGTTCACCGGTGGCGTCGGCGAGCACTCGGCACTGGTGCGGCGGCGAGCGGCCGAACGGCTCGGGTTCCTGGGCATCGCCGTCGACCCCCGGCGCAACGCCGCCGTCGAGGGCGACTCCGACATCTCGGTGGCCGGCGCGGCCGTGCGGACCGTCGTGGTCACCGCGCGGGAAGACCTGCGGATCGCCCACGAGGCACGGACACTGCTCGGCGGGTGAGTCACGGCGCCATCAGCACGTCGGCTACCGGACGTCGCGCGGTCGGGGGAACGGGCGAGCCGAAACCCAGGCGCAGCAGGGTTTGCGGGGCGAGCGTGCCGCCGAGCACCCGCCGGAGTTCCTCGCGCACGTGGGGCACCTCGATGGGCTGGGACAGGAACGACGCGGACAGGCCCAGGGTCGTCGCGGTCAGCAGCACGCGCTGCATCGCCTGTCCGGCGAGCAGCTCCGCCAGCGGGCCTTCGTAGAACGAGCACAGCACGACCACCAGGGGATCGGACTCGTAGTCCTTGCCCGGCGGGCGTTCGTGCGTCGCGCCGGGCGCGAAGTCGCGGAGGGCCCATTCGTCCTGCGGTTCGGTGCTCGGACCCGCGGACCCGACCCCGACGCCCGCGTCACCGGGGCGGCCGTCGGTCCACGCGCGCAGTTCCGCCAGCACGGCCGGATCCGCGGCCTGCTCGTGCCGTGCGCGTCGGACGAGCTGTTGCAGCCTGGCACGCTCGTCGCGGTCGTCCACGACGTGCAGCCACGAGCGCTCCGCGTCCGCGGCACGGGTCAGCAGGGCGCGGTGGGCGATGGGCACGGGGGCGTCGACGAACGGTCGACGGTTGGTCCTGCGGGTCCGCACCGCCGCGAGCAGGGCGAGGTCCTCGGCGTCGGGTGGTTGCACGGCGCCGAGCCGGACCACGGCGAGGGCTCCCGGCGCGTCGGCGCCGGGCAGCAGGCTGACCAGCGGCCGGATCCCCTTGCCGCGCAGGGCCAGCCGCAGGGTGAGCAGAGCGGCTCCGCAGGACAGCCGCTGTTCCCGGCCGTCGGGGTCGGTCGCGGGCAGCGTCCGGTCGGGATCGGCGTGCAGCTCGATCCGGTCGGACCTCACCAGGAAGCGCCACGGCTGGCTGTTGTGCACCGAGGGCGCGAGCGACGCCGTTTCGAGCACGGAGTGGACGTCCTCCCCGGTCAGGCCGAGTGCGGGAGTCGTTGCGCTCATGATGCGGTCACCTTCGTCCTGGGTAGTCCCCACCTACTCTCGGCCTCGCGATCCGGGGTGGACACCGTCGAAGGTCACCGTCGACCAGGGTCGCCGGGCTTGGTGGTCCGCTCACGGCGTGCGAGGGTGGTCTTCTACGGCGGGAGTGCCGATGTCACCGCAGGACCCGGACCCGACGGCCCGCGAGGCCCTCAGGGGAAGCCTCGCAGGACTGCGCCTCGCCGAACTGCTGGACGAGGTGCAGGAGCGGCTGGTCGAGATAGGTCGGACCAGGGACCACGTGCAGGGCCTGCTGGACGCCGTCCTGGCGGTCGGCGCCGGTCTGGAGCTGGACTCGACCCTCCAGCGGATCGTCCAGGCCGCCGTGGACCTCGTGGGCGCCCGCTACGGCGCTCTGGGGGTGCTGGGGGCCAGGGACGACCTGTCGGAGTTCGTCTACGTCGGCATCGACGAGGGCACCCGCGTGCACATGGGCCACCTGCCCGAGGGCAAGGGACTGCTGGGGCTGTTGATCGAGGACCCCAGGGCGATCAGGCTCCTGGACCTGTCCGCGCACCCCGCGTCGGTCGGCTTCCCGGCGAACCACCCGCCCATGCACAGCTTCCTCGGCGTTCCGGTGCGGGTGCGCGACGAGGTGTTCGGCAACCTGTACATGACCGGCAAGAAGGACGCGGCCGAATTCACCGTCGACGACCAGGTCGTGCTCCAGGCACTGGCCGCGGCCGCGGGTGTGGCGATCGAGAACGCCAGGCTGTTCGAGCGGTCCCGGATGCGCGAACGGTGGATGGAAGCCACCGCGGAGATCAACTCCGAGCTGCTCGGCGGCGCGTCGGGCGAGGTCGCGCTCCAGCTGATCGCCCAGCGCACGCTGGAACTGCTCGGCGCGGGCTGCGCGTTGATCGTCCTGGGCGACGACGAGCACACGCCCCACGTCACGGCGGCGGCGGGAATGTCCGCGCAGCACCTCGTCGGTGCGGACCTCGCGGTGGGGGACTCGGTGGTGCAGGAGGTGCTGCGCAGCGGTTCGCCGAAACTGGCCGACGACCTCGAAGGTCACCTCGGTGACGTGTCGGACGTGTTCGGTCCCGGGGTGGCGGTGCCGATGCGGGTGGGCGCGGCGGTGACGGGTGTCCTGCTGGCCGCCCGGCGCAAGGGGGAACCGCCCTTCCAGCCGGACCAGGTGCCGGTGCTGGCCTACTTCGCCGACCAGGCCGCGCTCGCGCTGGAACTGGCCGACAAGCAGCGCTCGCAACGGCTGCTCGACGTGCTGGCCGATCGCGACCGGATCGCCAGGGACCTGCACGACCACGTCATCCAACGCCTGTTCAGCACCGGCCTGAGCCTGCAGGGCACGTTGCGGCGGGCGGTCGACGCCGACATCAGGGCCAGGGTGCGCACGGCGGTCGAGCAGCTCGACCAGACCGTGCGGGAGATCCGCACGTCCATCTTCGACCTCCAGGACGCCGGGGACGCGGGCCTGCGTCGCAGGCTGCTCGACCTGATCGCCGACCTGAGCGCGGACGCGCCGTTCTCGCCCGCCGTCCGGATGTCCGGAACGGTGGACAACTCGGTGTCCGACGAGATCGGCGAGCACGCCATGGCCGTCGTGGGCGAGGCGGTCAGCAACGCGCTCAAGCACGCCCACGCGACCGCGTTGGTGGTGACCGTCGAGGCCACCGACGAGCTGGTCATCTCGGTGGTGGACAACGGCGTCGGCATGCCTGCCGAGGTCGCGCGCAGCGGGTTGCGCAACCTGGAGCAGCGGGCGGAAGGGCTCGGCGGGTGCTTCGCGGTGACCCCGGAGCAGGCGGGCGGCACCCGCCTGACCTGGCAGGTGTCGCTGAGCTGAGGACTAGCGGACCTCGGTGGGCGGCTTGCGCAACTGGGTGGCCAGCACCGCGGCCTGGGTGCGGCGCTGCATGCCCAGCTTGGCCAGCAGGTGCGACACGTAGTTCTTGACGGTCTTCTCGGCCAGCGACATCCGCTCGGCGATCTCGCGGTTGGTCAGCCCGTCACCGATCAGCTCCAGCACCGCGCGCTCCTGCTCGGACAGGGTGCGGACCGGGTCGCCTGGCCACGCTCGCGCCGGATCCTGTTCAGCAGCGCGGACGTGGTGCGGGCGTCCAACAGGGACTGTCCCGACGCGACGGTGCGAACCGCGTGCACCAGGTCGTTCCCCAGGATCTGCTTGAGCACGAACCCGGACGCACCCGCCATGATCGCGTCGAACAGCGCTTCGTCGTCGGTGAAGGACGTGAGCATCAGGCACCGCAGCTCGGGCAGTCGGGACCGCAGTTCGCGGCACAGCTCGATGCCGTTGCCGTCGGGCAGCCTGATGTCGAGCACGGCCACGTCGGGCCCCGCCGCGGGCACCCTGGTGAGCGCCTCGCTGACCGACGCCGCCTCGCCGACGACGAGCAGGTCGGACTCTTCGCTCAGCAGGTCCGCGATACCGCGGCGGACGATTTCGTGATCATCGACCAGGAACACCTTGGTCACCATGGGGACGCACCTCTCAGGCCGCACGGTACGCCCTCGTCGACCCCACCGTGCTCCCACCCCGCCTGGTGGGACAGAGTCCGAAGACCCTGGTGCGCACGCCGCCACCCGGGCCGTCGACGAGTGCGCTCGCCACCACGTGCCGCCGCTTCAGGTCCACGCCCTGGTTCGGGCCGCCGAGCACGCGCGGTTGGTCGTGGTGGGCGGCCACGGGCGGGGCGGGTTCACCGGGGTGCTGCTGGGCTCGACCAGTCAGGCGCTCGTGTCCGGTCGCCGTGGCGCACTCGACCTGATCGTCCACAGAGGACGGACACCGAAGTCCTCCGTGTGATCGGGACCTTCGGCACCGGCGCGGCCACCGCGGGGCGACGAACACTGTGGACGAGCCAAGGAGGCCACCCATGTCCCTCAAGCACCAGGTGAAGCCCACCATCGCGACCTCGATCCCGGCCCCGGTGTCGACGAGCACCGGCAAGGCGTTGGCCGTGCTGCGGATCGCCATCGGCTCGCTGTTCCTGTGGGCGTTCCTGGACAAGCTGTTCGGCCTCGGCTACGCCACGCAATCCGGCGGCGCCTGGGTCAACGGCGGGTCGCCCGCCAAGGGGTTCCTCGGACACGTCGACGTCGGCCCGTTCCAGTCGGCACTGCGCGCCATGGCCGGATCGCCCGTGGTGGACGCGCTGTTCATGCTCGGACTCGCCGGCCTCGGCGTCGCCGTGCTGCTCGGCGTGGCGCTGCGGATCTCGGCGGTCGCCGGAACCGTGATGATGGCCCTGATGTGGATCGCCGAATGGCCCCTCGCGCAGGTCACCTCGGCGGGCACGCCCAGTGGCTCCAGCAACCCGCTGGTCGACTACCACGTGGTGTACGCGCTGGCCCTGGTCGTGTTCGCGGTCGCGCTCGCCGGGCACACCTGGGGTCTCGGCAGGTGGTGGGCGGGGCTGAGGCTCGTTCGCGCCAACCCCTGGCTGCTCTGACCGGCCTGCTCACCCCGCCGCGCACTCCCCACCGGGAGTGCGCGTTCGGCGTGCGGTCGGCCTGGACGCGGCAACGCGAAAGCCGGCCCGTGCGGACGTTTCCGCCCACCGGGACCGGCGCTCGCGAAGCGCTCAGACCGATTGGTCGACCCTCGACGTCACCTCGACCGACTGCACACCCGGCACGGCCCGCGCCAGCACCGTCGCCACGTGCCGGTCCGTGTGGTCGTCGAAGTCGTCGACGATCCGCACGGCCCCGTCGGCGACGGTCACCGTCCACCGATCTCCACTCGCGTAGGCGGCCAGCTGGTGGCGCACGTCGGCGACGATCGCCAGGTCGTCGCGGGCGATGGTCCGCAGCAGGTCGCGGCGGGTCACGATGCCGACGACCCGTGCCCCGTCGAGGATCGGGATGCTGCGGATGTCGTCGCGCAGCATCACCTTCGCCAGTTCGGCGGCGTCGGTGTGCCTGGACATCCCGGTGGCCGGTGTGCTCATCACCCGCGCGACCGTGTCGGGGGAGTGGTGGTGCGGCAAGGGTTCACGGTCGCGCCAGATGCGGGCCCTCGGGTCCG
>DATMCA010000233.1:0-3275 GCA_035559015.1 Umezawaea sp.
CGCATCGCGGGATCGCCTGGGACCCGGCGTGGACCTGGTGCCGTCGCGGCGCGGCCGTCGTCCGAAAAGGCCGCCGACGATCGAGTCGTGGCTGGCGGCGCTCACTGCGGCCGACGGCCGGTTCGATGCCGACGATGACGAGGTCAGCGCGCTCGAGCGCGAGCTGCGGCCGTGGGCGGAGATCGGCACCGGCCGGGTCGGCCCGGCTCGGGCCACGTTCCGGCTCAGGGAGGTCGAGCCCCAGGCGGCCCTCGATGGGCCGGTTGACGACGAGAACCTACCGTCGGGCGGATCCGTCGGCTGGCGGCTGGAGTTCCTGCTGCAGTCGACCCAGGACGCCAGTCTGCTCGTGCCGGCCGCCCAGGCGTGGTCGGATGACGGCAGCCTGCGCCGCTGGCTGGACCGGCCGCACGAGCTGCTGCTCGCCGAGCTGGGCCGGGCCAGCCGGATCTACCCCGAGCTGGCCGCGGGCCTGCGGCAGGCCACCCCGTGCGCGCTCGATCTCGACGCCGACGGCGCCCATCGTTTCCTGGCGGTCGTCGCGCCGGCGCTGGACGAGGCCGGCTTCGGCGTGCTGCTGCCGTCGTGGTGGGACCGCCGCGCCCGGCTCGGCCTCAAGGCCAGCGCGAGCACGCCGACCGACGGGGTGGTGGCCGGCGGCCACTTCGGTCGGGAGTCGCTGATGGACTTCCGGTGGCAGCTGGCGGTCGGGGACGACACGCTGACCGACGACGAGATCGTCGCACTGGCCGAGACGAAAGCGCCGCTGGTCCGGCTGCGCGGGCAATGGGTCGCCGTCGACCCCGAGCAGCTGCGGCGTGGCCTGGAGTTCCTCCGGCGCGCGCCGGCTGAGGCCAGGACCGCCGCCGAGGTGCTGGCGCTGGCCGCCAGCCACCCGGACGATCTGGACACGCCGCTGCCGGTGACCGGTGTACAGGCCGATGGCTGGTTGGGCGAACTGCTGGCCGGCACAGCGGCCCGATCGCTGACCCCGGTCGACCCGCCGGCGGCGTTCGAAGCCACCCTGCGGCCCTACCAGGAGCGCGGGCTGTCCTGGCTGGCGTTCCTGTCGTCGCTGGGCCTCGGGTCCTGCCTGGCCGACGACATGGGGCTGGGCAAGACGGTGCAGCTGCTCGCACTCGAATCCGTGTACCGCGACGCGAGCCCGGGCGCCGGGCCCACGCTGTTGCTGTGCCCGATGTCGCTGGTCGGCAACTGGCAGCGGGAGTCGGCCAAGTTCGCTCCCCAGCTGCACGTCTACGCCCACCACGGCCGGGAGCGGTTGCGGGGTGACGCGCTGCGTGAGCGGCTCGCCGTGACAGACCTGATCGTCACGACCTACGCCACCGGTACCCGCGACATCGACGAGCTCAGCGGATACGACTGGCAGCGGGTGGTGCTCGACGAGGCGCAAGCGATCAAGAACAGCCTGTCGCGGACGGCCAAGGCCACGCGTCGGCTACGCGCGGCACACCGGGTCGCGCTGACCGGCACCCCGGTGGAGAACCGGCTCGCCGAACTGTGGTCGATCATGGACTTCCTCAACCCCGGGATGCTCGGCTCGTCGGAGCTGTTCCGCGCCCGCTACGCCATCCCGGTGGAGCGGCACGGCGCCACCGAGCCTGCCGAGCGGCTGCGGGCGATCACCCGTCCCTACATCCTGCGGCGGCTCAAGACGGATCCGGCGATCATCGACGATCTCCCTGAGAAGATCGAGGTGAAGGAGTACTGCCAGCTGACCGTGGAGCAGGCGTCGCTCTATCAGTCGATCGTGGACGACATGATGGAGAAGATCGAGAACTCCGAGGGGATCGAGCGCCGCGGCAACGTGCTGGCCGCGATGGCCAAGCTCAAGCAGGTGTGCAACCACCCCGCCCAGGTGCTGCATGATCGTTCGCCGGTCGGCAGGCGCTCCGGCAAGGTGATCCGCCTCGAGGAGCTGCTGGAGGAGATCCTCGCTGAAAGGGACCGGGTGCTGTGTTTCACCCAGTTCACCGAGTTCGCCGCGATGTTGCTGCCCCACCTGGCCGCCCGTTTCGGGACCGACGTCGCCTACCTGCACGGCGGCACCCCGAAGACGCGCCGCGACGAGATGGTCGAGCGTTTCCAGTCCGGGCACGGGGCGCCGATCTTCCTGCTGTCGCTGAAGGCCGGCGGTACCGGCCTCAACCTCACCGCCGCCAACCACGTCATCCACCTCGACCGGTGGTGGAACCCCGCGGTGGAGAACCAGGCCACCGACCGCGCGTTCCGCATCGGGCAGCGGCGCAGCGTGCAGGTCCGCAAGTTCGTGTGCACCGGCACCCTGGAGGAGAAGATCGACCAGATGATCGAGGACAAGAAGGCGTTGGCCGATCTGGTCGTCGGCGACGGCGAGGGCTGGCTCACCGAGCTGTCCAGCGGCGACCTGCGGAAGGTGTTCGCCCTGTCCGGCGGGGCCATCGGTGAGTAGGTTCTTCCCGCCGTCGAGACCGCGCGCGGTCGAGGGCGGGATCAAGGCGCGCAGTCAGCGCGGCGCCATCGCGCAGACCTGGTGGTCGGAGCGGTTCATCGCTGTGCTCGAGGACATCGGCATGGGCAACCGGCTGCAGCGCGGTCGCGGCTACGCCCGGAAGGGGCAGGTGCTCTCCCTTGAGGTCGACGCCGGCTCGGTCACCGCACGGGTGCAGGGCAGCCGGTCACGCCCGTACCGGGTGCGGATCGGCCTGCAGGCCTTCGGCAAAGCCCAGTGGGCCGGCCTGGAGCGCGAACTCGCCGGCAACGCCTGGTATCTGGCCACGCTGCTCGCTGGCGAGATGCCCGACGACATCGAGGACGTCTTCGCGGGCGTCGGCCTGTCGCTGTTTCCGGCCAGCGCCGGCGAGCTGTCCCTCGACTGCTCCTGCCCGGACTGGGAGGTGCCGTGCAAGCACCTCGCCGCCACGTTCTACCTGCTCGCCGAGTCCTTCGACGACGACCCCTTCCGCATCCTGGCCTGGCGCGGCCGGCCGCGAGAAGACCTTCTCGACAACCTGAACGCCGCGCGCTCGGACCGCTCACCCGCCGCTGACAGCACCGAGCATCGCGGCGTTCCGCTCGAGGACTGCCTGCAGAGCTACTTCGCGGTGCAGGGGGACCTTCCCCGGCTGAGTCCGCAGGTCACCTCCGGTACCTCCCTCCTGGACCAGCTGCCACCGATCGACATCACGCTGCGTGGAAGCCCGCTGACGGAGCTGCTGCGACCCGTCTACCGTCGCTTCGGGAGCTGAGCTGGCAGGCTCGCCCGCGCGCTGGAT
>DATMCA010000234.1:0-2777 GCA_035559015.1 Umezawaea sp.
GCTTCGGGGGCAACGGGGTTCACCAGGCGCGCCGGGCGGCCGCCGGGGCGCCTGCCAGGGCGTCGGCCCACGCGGTGACCGTGGCGACGTAGGTGGCCGGGTCGTGCCCGTGCAGGGAGTGCGGCATGTCCGGGAACGCGCGGTAGGTGAAGGAGTTGCCGGTCCCCTCGACCAGCTGCCGCACCCGGCGGACCTGGAGGTCGGTGATCGCGCCGAGGACGTTCCCGGTGTCCGGGTCCACGTGGTGGAAGTGGTGGGTGAACAGGACGGGCACCTTCACCTGGCGCAGCAGGGCCTCGTGGTCGCAGTTCACGGTGGCCCGCCCCGAGGCGAACGCGTCACCCCACTCGGGGTCGTACTCCAGGAGGTCCTGGGGCGGAACGGTCGGCGGGCCGCCGGTTCCCGCGGGCGCCATCCGCCCCAACGCGGCGAGCATCCACGCGGGGATCTCCCGGCCCATCGCCGCCCGCATCCCGTCGAAGTCACCGATCGTCCACTGTGGACCGAGCCACCTGTGCCACAGCCGGAACATCGGCGCGACGCCCTGCCGGATGGACGGGCCGACGGCGGGATCGGTCTGCGAGGCGAACAGCGGGGCGTCCTCGTACACCGCCGCGCGGATCTGGCCGGGTGCCGCGAACGCCGACAGCCAGGCCGCGATCACCCCACCGGAGGACAGCCCGCAGACGACGACCGGTCGCTTGACCACCAGGTCGATGAAGCGGACCAGGTCACCGCCGAAGATGTCCAGGCTGTAGCGCCCCGGCGTCCACGTCGACCGGCCCTGGCCGCGCAGGTCCACCGCGTACACCTGGTAGCGGTCGGCCAGCAGCCGCATCGCGGCCTCGTAGCCCCACCAGGACTCCGTTTGCGCCGGGACGAGCAGCATGGCGGGCAGTTCGGGGTCACCGGCCACGGCGTAGTTCATCCGGATCTCGCCGAGGTCGACGGTCTGCTCCGGGAACCCGTGCTCCACGAAGATCCCGGCGTGGTCGGCTGCTTCGAGGTAGCTCATCGGGCCGCCGCCCCGACCAGCTCGGCGGTCGCGTTCCACAGCCGACCGGCCACGGCCTCGTCGAGCCCGTTCTTCCCCTGCCGCCGGATGGCCGGGTGGCCGCGGAGCCCGCCCAGGCCGTCCGGCCCGACGTAGGCGTTGCCGGAGACGTCCTGGGTGGCGGCGTAGAGCACCGACAGGGCCCCGAGCTCGGGGGCGTTGGTGAGGAACGTCAACCGGTTGACGACGTTGGACCGGGAGTGGGCGGCCAGGGCGGTGCGGGCGATGCCGGGGCTGGCGAGCACCGAGCGGACCCGGCTGCCGGAGGCGCTCAGCCGCCGCTGCAACTCCAGCGAGAACAGGACGACGGCGAGCTTCGACGCCTCGTAGGCTCCCATCCCGTTGTACCTGCGCGTGCGCCAGTCGAGGTCGTCCAGGTCGACCTTGCCCTGCCGGTGCAGCTGGCTGGTCACGTGCACCACCCGATCGGTGATGTGCTCGAGCAGCAACGTGGTCAGCAGGAACGGACCGGTGTAGTTGGTGGTGGTCTGGAGGTCGAGCCCGTCACCCGTGCGCGCGGCGGGGACGTCCATCACGCCGGCGTTGTTGATCAGGACGTCGAGGTCGCCGGACCAGGACCCGGCGAAGTCCCGCACCGAGGTCAGGTCCGCCACGTCCAGCGGTCGGACCTCGAAGGTGCCGGGCAGGCCGGCGACCGCGCGGCGGGCCTTGTCGGTGTCGCGCACCCCCAGCACGACGTGGGCACCGACGCGGGCGAGTTCCCGCGCCGTGATCAGGCCGAGGCCACGACCGGCACCGGTGATCACCACCGTTCGGCCGGTCAGGTCCGGGAGTTCGTTCGCCGTCCACTTGGTCATCTGTCTCAGCTCCGGAGGTCGGGGTTCGAGGCGACCGAAGATCGCTCCACCAGTGAACGCACCGCGCCGGGACGGAGGAAGGACACGCTCAACCGCTGAACGGGAGGTCGTGGTTGAGCCGTGCCGGATGGTCGACGATGGGGGCATGGACCGCACCTTCGACAGCTCGTCCCTGGGCGCCTTCCTCCGCACCAGGCGCGCGGCGCTGCAACCGGAGGACGTCGGCTTGCGCCGCGGGCAACGCCGACGTGCTCCGGGCCTGCGCCGCGAGGAGGTGGCGGAGCTGTGCACCATGTCCGCCGACTACTTCGCCCGGCTGGAGCGCGGCGACGGGCCGCAGCCGTCGGAGCAGATGATCGCCGCCATCGCCCGAGGCCTGCGGCTGACCCCCGACGAACGCGACCACCTGTTCCTGCTGGCCGGCTACCGCACCGCTCGCCGCGACCTGCGCGCGGAACACCTGAGCCCCGGCCTGATGCGCGTCATGGACGGGTTGGTGGGCACCACCGCGCAGGTCATGGGACCGATGGGCGAGACCCTGCTGCAAACGCCGTCGGCGGTCGCCCTGCTCGGTGACCAGACCGGGTACACCGGTCACGCACGCAGCGCGGCGTACCGCTGGTTCACCGATCCGGTCGCCCGCGAGCGGTACCACCCCGACGAGCACGAGAAGAACAGCCGGATCAACGTCGCCCAGTTGCGCGAGGTCGTCACCCGCGACGGCCCCGCCTCCCCCGCCGCGGACCTGGCGGACACCCTGCGGCGCACCAGCGACGAGTTCGCCCGGCTGTGGGAGCGCCACGAGGTGAGCGTGCGGTGGAGCGACACCAAGCGGTTCGTCCACCCCCAGGTCGGCAGGCTGGACCTCTACTGCCAGCTCCTGCTCGAACCGGACCAGGGCCAGT
>DATMCA010000235.1:0-9057 GCA_035559015.1 Umezawaea sp.
ATCCCGATCCACTTCCTGGTGCACCAGGTGACCCTCGCGGTGAAGGAGGGCCTGGAGCGGTCGACCGCGCTGCGCACGATCACCACCAACCCGGCGAGGATCTCCGGCCTGGACGACCGCGTCGGCTCGCTCAAGCCCGGCCTCGACGGCGACGTGGTGATCTGGTCCGGCGACCCGCTCGACGTCCTCAGCCGCGCGCTGCGGGTGTTCGTCCAGGGCCGCGAGGTCTACACGTTCAACCACGCCACCGGCGTCGGTGACGTGGTCGACCCGTTCTACCAGGACGTGGTCTAGAGCTTGCGGAGCGCGCGGCCGATCACCAGGCGCTGGATCTGGTTCGTGCCCTCGAAGATCTGCAGCACCTTGGCCTCCCGCATGTACCGCTCGACCGGGAAGTCGCGGGTGTAGCCCGCGCCGCCCAGCACCTGCACGGCGTCGGTCGTCACCCTCATCGCCATGTCCGTGGCGACGAGCTTGGCGATCGACGCCTGCCGCTGGAACGGCATTCCCCGATCCCGGCGCCGCGCGGCCTCCAGGTAGGTCGCCCGTGCGGACTCGACGCCCGCCGCCATGTCGGCCAGCAGGAACTCCAGGCCCTGGAACTCGATGATCGGCTTGCCGAACTGGGTGCGCTGCTTGGCGTACGCGACGGCCTCGTCCAACGCGGCCTGGCCGAGGCCCACGGCGCACGCCGCGATGCCGAGGCGGCCGGAGTTCAACGCGTCCAGCGCGATCTTCAACCCGTCGCCCTCGCCGCCGACCAGCCGGTCGGCGGGCACCCGCGCGTCCTCGAAGCGGAGCTGCGCGGTGATGGATCCGGTCAGCCCCATCTTCCGCTCGGGCGCGGCGGCCGTGATGCCGGAACCGTTGTCCACCAAGAAGCAGCTGATGTCCTTTTCGGACGTCCGAGCCATCAGCGTGTAGAAGTCGGCCGCGCCCGCGTGGGTGATCCACGCCTTCGTGCCGTTGACGACGTAGTCGTCGCCGTCGCGCACCGCGCGGGTCGCCAACGCCCCGGCGTCGGACCCGGCGTGCGTCTCGGACAGCGCGTAACCGCCGAGCAGGTCGCCCTCCAGCAGCGTTGGCAGCCACCGGTCGCGCTGCTCGGGCGAGCCGAACGTCGCCAGCGGGTACGCCGACATCACGTGCACGGACACGCCGACCGCGACGGACATCCACGCGGACGCGATCTCCTCCAGCGCCTGGAGGTACACCTCGTACGGCTGCTCGCCGCCGCCGAACCGCTCCGGGTACGGCAGGCCCAGCAGGCCGGACTTGCCGAGCAGGCGGAACACGTCGCGCGGGAAGCGCTCTTGCTCCTCGGCCTCCGCCGCGCGGGGCTTCAGCTCGTCCCTGGCGATCTCGCGGACGAGCGAGATCAGGTCCTCGGCCTCGGTGGTGGGCAGCAGGCGTTCGGCGGGCATCGACGACCTCCGTTGAGTACTGGTTCCAGTACTGTAGGACGTACCCCAGTACTCCTCCTAGCCATGTGGGACAGTTCGCACCATGACCTCCATGGTCCGCAGGCCGCTCACCGGGCGGCAGACCGAACTGCTCGCGCGCCTTGAGGCGCTCGTGCTGGCGGAGGGGTTCGCGCACTTCACGCTGGACGACCTCGCCGCCCGCCTGCACTGCTCGAAGTCGACGCTGTACGCGCTCGCCGCGAGCAAGGAGCAGCTCGCCGTCCGCGTCGTCGGCCGGTACTTCAAGGGCGCGGCCCAGCGGATCGAGGAGCAGGTGGCCGCCGTCGAGGACGTCCGCGGCCGGGTCGGCACCTACCTCGCGGGCGCCGCCGACGAGCTGCGCCGCGCGTCCGCCCAGTTCATCGCCGACGTGTCCGCGTTCGCGCCGACCCGCAGCACCTACGAGCGCAACGCCCGCGCCGCCGCCGAACGCCTCCGCACGTTCATCCAGGACGGCGTCCGCGAAGGCGTGTTCCGCGACGTCCATGCGACCCTGTTCGCCGAGATGGCCGGGCTGCTGATCGAGGGCATCCAGACGGGCGTGCTGACCAGGAGGGCGGGCGTCACGGACTCGGAGGCGTTCACGGCGCTCGGCGAACTCCTCCTCGACGGCTTGCAGAACGAACGGAGACGCGCGTGATCGTGGTTGCTGGTGAGGCGTTGGTCGACCTGGTCCCGTCGCCCTCGGCGGTGCGGGGGCAGCTGGCCGACCTGATGCCGCGCCTCGGCGGTGGGCCGTACAACGTGGCCATCGCGGCGGGCAGGTTGGGCGCCCCGGTGAGCTTCCTGTCGCGGGTGTCGACGGACCTCTACGGCGACGCGCTGGTCGAGCGGCTGCACGGCTCGGACGTCCGCACGGACCTGGTGCAGCGCGGCGACGAGCCCACCACGCTGGCCGTCGTCGGCATCGGGCCGGACGGGTCGGCGCGGTACTCGTTCTACGTCGAGGGCACGGCCGACCGCCTGGTGACCGATCCCGGCCCGCTGGCCGACGACGTGACGGCCGTGTCGTTCGGCACGCTCTCGCTCGTGCTGGAACCGGGGGCGAGCGCGTACGAGGAGGTGCTGCGCCGCGAAGCCGCGCGCGGGGCGCTGACCGTGCTGGACCCGAACATCCGGGCCGCCCTGATCCACGACCCCGCCGCCTACCGGGCCCGCTACGCCGCCTGGCTGCCGCACGTCGGGCTGCTCAAGGTGTCCGTCGAGGACGCCCGCTGGCTGGCCGACCTGCCGGAGGACGCGTCCGAGGACGCCGTGCTGGACGTGGCCCGCAAGTGGCAGGCCGCGGGACCGGCCGCGATCGTGCTCACCAGGGGCGGTGACGGACTGGCCGTGCTCACCGGCGCGGGCGAGGTGCTGCGGGTACCGCCGCGCGAGGTGTCCGTCGTGGACACGATCGGCGCCGGCGACACCGTGCAGGGCGCGCTGATCGCGTGGCTGCACCAGAACGACGCGCTGACCGCCGCCGCCGTCGGGGCGTTGACCGCGCGGGAGTGGGAAGGGGCGCTGACCTACGCGGGGAACGCGGCCGCCTTCACCTGCACGCGGGCCGGGGCCGAGCCGCCGTTCGCCGGCGAACTGGCGGCCTTCGCGGGGTGAGGGACCTCGGAGCCCCGGCGTGGTCGGCCGGGGCACCTTCGGTTCCTCGCGACCCCCACTGGTGAGTGGCGGCCCGGTTCCCAAAGCTATCGCTCACCGATGCACTTTGTCGTCGCCGAGAGGTGTGACGTGGCCTCACTCACAGTGCTGATGATCACCGGACCGTGACCAGGCGAACACGAGAATGGCCTAGCTCTCACCCCTGATGAGGTGGCGAAAGGTGCCGGACGGGCTACCGTGGAACTCAACGCTCACACGGGTCGGCCGACCGCCGTCCGCCCGTGGAACGTGCACGCTGGCCACCGTGCGGAGTTCGCGACAGTCGCGTGTGATGCCGGTCCCACCTCACGGAATCGGTTCACATCGGTGCTGCGAGGCGGTGATGCCGCCGACTAGCGTGGGAGAACTGACAGGACCCCAACGGGGTGGTGCTGCGGTTGCGGAGACCCAGATCCGCTTGCCGGCGAGTGAGACCTGCACGACGGTCGAGCCGATTGCAGCCACCCCGCCCTAGCGTGAGAGGGACTCTGAATGCCCGACGCGACGACTGCGCCGAACGACACCCGTACCGTCGCGCTGCGCCATGAGGGCGGAGAACTCGAGATGAACGTGGTGGAGCCCACCGAGGGCGCACCCGGCATCGAACTCGGGAAACTGCTGGCGAAAACCGGACTCGTAACACTCGATTCCGGCTTCGTGAACACAGCCTCCTGCTCCTCTGAGATCACCTACATCGACGGTGACGCGGGAATCCTGCGTTATCGCGGGTACCCGATCGAGCAGCTCGCCGAGAAGTCGAACTTCAACGAGGTCAGCTACCTGCTGATCTACGGGGAGCTTCCGACGCAGGCGCAACTGGACGACTTCACGTCCAAGATCAGCAGGCACACCCTGCTGCACGAGGACCTCAAGAGGTTCTTCGACGGCTTCCCGCGCGACGCCCACCCCATGCCGGTGCTGTCCTCGGCGGTCTCCGCGCTGTCCACGTTCTACCAGGACAGCCTCAGCCCGTTCGACGCGACGCAGGTGGAGATCTCCACGATCCGCCTCCTCGCGAAGGTGCCGACCATAGCGGCGTACGCGTACAAGAAGTCCGTGGGCCAGCCGTTCCTCTACCCGGACAACTCGCTCGGTCTCGTGGAGAACTTCCTCCGCATGACCTTCGGGTTCCCGGCCGAGCCGTACGACGTCGACCCCGACCTGGTGAAGGCGCTCGACCTGCTCTTCATCCTGCACGCCGACCACGAGCAGAACTGCTCCACGTCTACCGTGCGCCTGGTCGGCTCGTCCGAGGCCAACCTGTTCGCGTCCATCTCCGCGGGCATCAACGCCCTGTTCGGCCCGCTGCACGGCGGCGCCAACAGCGCGGTCCTGGAGATGCTGGAGAAGATCCGCAACGACGGGGGTGACGTCGCCGCCTTCGTGAACAAGGTCAAGAACAAGGAGGAGGGCGTTCGCCTGATGGGCTTCGGCCACCGGGTCTACAAGAACTACGACCCGCGTGCCGCGATCATCAAGAAGACGGCGGACGAGATCCTCGCCAAGCTCGGCGGCGACGACGAACTGCTGGAGATCGCCAAGAAGCTCGAAGAGGTCGCGCTCGCGGACGAGTACTTCGTGTCCCGCAAGCTGTACCCGAACGTCGACTTCTACACCGGCCTGATCTACCGGGCGATGGGCTTCCCGACGAAGTTCTTCACCGTCCTGTTCGCACTGGGCCGCCTCCCCGGCTGGATCGCGCACTGGCGCGAGATGATCCAGGACCCGGCGACCAAGATCGGCCGTCCGCGGCAGATCTACGTCGGTCCCGCGGAGCGCGACTTCCTCACGATGGACAAGAGGTAGTTCGAACGCGCACAAGGCCCGTGCCTCCTGGAGGTGCGGGCCTTCGTCGTTCGCAGGGTAACCCACCCGTGGAACCGTCGTGCGGGTCCACCGCCACCGGCTTAGCGTTGACCGGTGGCCTCACCGACCGTCATCTGGTTCCGCCGTGACCTGCGCACCGCCGACCACCCGGCCCTGCTCAGCGCGGCCGAGCGCTCGTCGTCCGCCCTCGGCCTGTTCGTGCTGGACGACCGGTTGCTCGCCTCGGCGGGCCCGGCCCGCACCGACTACCTGCACCGCTGCCTCCGCAGGCTCGACGAGGAGTTGGGCGGCCGGTTGCACGTCGTCCGGGGCAACCCGGTCGAGGTGCTGCCCGCGGTGGTCGCCGACGTGGGGGCCGACAGCGTGCACATCTCCGCCGACTACGGCCCGTACGGCCGCAAACGGGACGCGGCGGTGGAGAAAGCGTTGGGGGACACCGAACTCATCCGCTCAGGCTCGCCGTACGCCGTCGCGCCCGGTCGGGTCCGCAAGGGCGACGGCGACCCGTTCAAGGTGTTCACGCCGTTCCGCCGCGCGTGGCGGGAACACGGGTGGCGCAAGCCCGCCGACACGGACGCGTCCACTGTGGACTGGTTGCGGCGCAAGGGAGGGGAGGAGCCGCCGAAGGCGGAACCGGCCCCGGATCCCCTGCCGCTGTGGGAGAAGTTCCGCGACGAGCGGCTGCCGGACTACAAGACCGCCCGCGACCGGCCGGACCTGGACGCCACCAGCAGGCTTTCGCCGTACCTGCGCTGGGGGCTGCTGCACCCGCGCACCCTGCTGGCCGAGCTGGACGACGGCGAGGGCGCGGCCACGTTCCGCTCCGAGCTGGCGTGGCGCGAGTTCTACGCCGACGTCCTCTGGCACCGCCCGGAGACCGCGACGAAGAACTACGACGCCAAGTTCGACCGCATGGAGCACGACCCCGACGACGGCCGGTTCGAGGCGTGGCAGGAGGGCCGGACCGGCTTCCCCATCGTCGACGCGGGCATGCGCCAGCTCCTCGCCGAGGGCTGGATGCACAACCGGGTGCGGATGATCGTCGCCAGCTTCCTGGTGAAGGACCTGCACCTGCCGTGGTGGATGGGCGCGAAGCACTTCATGAACCACCTGGTCGACGGCGACCTGGCGTCCAACCAGCACGGCTGGCAGTGGGTCGCGGGTTCGGGCACGGACGCCGCCCCGTACTTCCGCGTCTTCAACCCGATCACCCAGGGCGAGAAGTTCGACCCGTCCGGCGACTACATCCGCCGCTACGTGCCGGAACTCCGCGACGTCGAGGGCAAGGCCGTGCACCAGCCGCACGACCCGATCGTCGACCACGCCCACGAGCGCCAGGTGGCCCTGGCCCGGTACGGCGCGATCAAGTCCTAGCGCAGGGCCTCGCGCAGCTTCACCCTCGACCCCGTGCGCAGCACCGCGTTGGCGTAGATCTTGCCGCCCAGCCAGGTGATCGCCGCGACCGCGCCGAGGGCCAGGACGATCGCCAGGAGCACCTGCCAGAGCGGGGCGACGCCGATCGCCATCCGGCCGGGCATGAGGATCGGGGCGAACGGGGGCAGCATCGACAGGACCGTGACCGTGGTGCCGGACGGGTCCTGGATCAGGAGGTTGATGCCCACCACGAAGGCGATGATGATCACCGTGCTGATCGGGGTCACCACCGACTGGAGTTCTTCCTGCCGGGACACCAACGAGGCCGCCGCGGCGAAGATGGTCGCGTAGAGGAAGAAGCCCAGCAGGTACCAGAGGACCCCCGTCGCCAGTGCGCTGCCCGCCACGCCGGTCAGGTCGATGACACCTGTCGTCGACGAGAGGACCAGGCCGATGCCGCCGATGAGCACCAGTTGCAGCAGCCCCACCGCTCCCAGGCCCATCACCTTGCCCAGCAGCAGCTGCCACGGCCGCAGGGTGGCCAGGAGGATCTCCACCACGCGGCTGGACTTCTCCTCGACCACGCCCTGGGCGACCATGGTGCCGTAGACCAGCAGCGAGTAGTAGAGCAGCGCCGCGATCACCAGGCCGATGGCCAGGCGCTGGCCCTGCTGGGAGTCCTCCGGTTCCAGGGCCACCACGGTCACCTTGGCCGCGGCCATCTTGGCCGCCACCACGTTCGGGTCCAGGTCCGCCTCGGCCAACTGGGCGTTGAGGACCTGCTGCTTCACGATCGTGTCCAGCGCGTTCTGCAGCGAGTTGTTCAGGTTCTCCTTCACGACCACGCGCAGGGCGTCCGGGGCGCCGGTGATCAGGACGTCCAGGTCGCCCTTGCGGACCTGCTCCTCGGCCGCCGCCGGGTCGGTGACGTCGATCGTGGCGACCTCGCGGCCGAACGCCGCGGCGGTCTGCCGCAGGGGCTCGGCCAGCACGGTGGACTGGCCGCTGAGACCGACGGTGCTGCGGTTCGACTGGTCGAACAGGACGGTCTGGAGCAGCACGTACCCGGCCAGCACCGCGACGATCACGACGGTGCCGATCAGGAACGAGCGGGTGCGGACCTTGCCGAGGAACTCCCGGCGGGCGACCAGGAGCACCGCCCGGCTCGGGCTGAGCCTCCTCATGCCGTCTCCTCCTCGGTGACCACGTTGCGGAACAGCTCGGTCAGGGACGGGCGCTGCCTGCTGAACTCCCGGACCGGGCCGGTGGCCAGCGCCGCGTGCAGCACGGCCTGGTCGTCGGCGTCCGAGGTCAGCTCCAGCGTCGTGCGGGTGCCGCTCGTCTCGACGACCCGGACGCCGGGGACACCCGCCGCCCAGCCGTTCGCCGCACCGGGGGCGTCCACGACGAGGCGGGTCTCACCGCCCGCGCGGAGCTCGTCCACGGTCCCGCAGGCCACCATCGCTCCACTTCGGACGATGCCGATGCGGTCGCACAGCCGCTCCACCAGATCCAGCTGGTGGCTGGAGAACACGACGGGCACGCCCGCGGAAGCCTTCTCCCGCAACACCTGGCTCATCACGTCGACCGCCACCGGGTCGAGACCGGAGAAGGGTTCGTCCAGCACCAGCACGTCCGGCTCGTGCACCAGCGCCGCGGCGAGCTGCACGCGCTGCTGGTTGCCGAGGCTCAGCTTCTGCACCTCGTCGTTGCGGCGGTCGCGCACGCCCAGCCGGGCGATCCAGTTCTCCGCCGACCGGTGCGCGTCGTTCGTCGTCAGGCCGTGCAGCTCGGCCAGGTACACGAGCTGCTCCAGCACCTTCATCTTCGGGTAGAGCCCGCGCTCCTCCGGCATGTAGCCGATCCGGCGGCGGGTCTCGAACGTGATGGGTGCTCCATTCCACCTCACCTCGCCCGAATCGGCGGCGAGCACACCCAGCGCGATCCGCATCGCGGTCGTCTTGCCCGCGCCGTTGCTGCCGACGAACCCGAACAGCTCACCCGCTCGGACCTCGAAGGTCATGTCCCGCAGGGCCACGACCTCGCCGTAGCGCTTGGAGATCCGGTCGATCTCCAGCACCCCCTGAGCCACGGTGCTCTCCTCCTGGTTGGTCACGCCTCGTGCGATCCGCCGGACGGGTGGCATCGAGTGCGGCCGAACGGCTGTATCCCACCACATGTTCCCTGATCCAGAGGATTCCGATGACACGATACGGGTCCGCGGAACCGAAACGGGTCGCCCGCGGTCCAACGTGTCGTGGGCGGTAGCCCCGCTGTCTTCAAGGGGTGATCATGGAGCCTGACCAGTGGCTCGCTCAGTACGGGCAGAAGATCGACCAGGCCAAGCAGAACGCGGCGCAGGCCGAGACGCAGCTCGGGGGCGTGGGTGGCAGCGCCACCTCGCCGGACGGGCTGATCACGGTGACCGTCAACGCCGCGGGCGCTCTGGAGAACCTCATCCTCCGGCCCGGAGTGCGCGAGATGGACCCCGAGCGGATCGCCAGTGCGGTGCTCGCGGCTTCCACCCAGGCGCAGCGCTCGGCGGCCGGTCGCGTGGTCGAGATCATGAACGAGTTCATCGGCGAGAGCCCTGCGCTGGACTTCGTGAAGGCGCAGATGCCGCACGGCTATTCGGGTGACGGCACGGACGAGGCGGAACCGGAGCCCCCGGAGAAGCGTCGGGACACCAGGCCGGACGACGACTACTTCACCAACCCGCCGGAAGTCATGGGCTGAGCAGGGGGTACCTGACGAT
>DATMCA010000236.1:0-22917 GCA_035559015.1 Umezawaea sp.
AGCGCCACCGCGCCCGCCGCGCCGGTGTAGCGGGCGTACTCCGCCGAGTCGACGGTCCGGCGTTGCCCACCGGGCACGTCCACCGTCGCCAGGACGGGCAGCCCGTGGGCCGCCGCGGTCTCCTCCGTGGTCAGGGCGAACAGGAACGCGCCCTCGGCGAGCGGTTCGTCGGGACCGACGAGGTCGCCGAGCAACGTCCGGTACTCGGGCAGCACGTTGCCGTTGAACCCGCCCACCAGCGCGAAGTCCAGCTCCCCCGCCGCCAGGTAGCGGTGGGCCACGTCCAGCGCGGTCAGCGCCGAGGACAGGCCGGAGTCCAGGGTGATGTTCGGGCCGTTGAGGTCGAAGTAGTTGGCCACCCTGGCCGAGATGACGTTCGCCATGATGCCGGGGAACGAGTCCTCGTTGGACGGTGGCACCAGCCTGCGGACCCGCGCGGACAGGGCCTCGGTGAACTCCGGCGGCAGGCCCAGAGCGGGATCGGCGGCCAGTCCGGCGGCGATGTCGTCGAGGTAGCAGCGGGTGGCGTACAGCATCCCCGAACGGGTCGGGCCGAGGTTCCCCACGACCACGCCCGCGCGTTCCGCGCCCCGGTCCCACAGGTCGCCGAGCCGCTCGCGCAGGTCCCGCGCGCAGCGCAGCGCCATGAGCTGGCAGCGGTCGACCGTGCGGACGGTGGAGGCGGGCAGCCGGACCTCGGCGAACGGCGGTGACGGGTAGAACTCGCCGAAGCTGTCGTCGGGGGCGCGGCCACCGTGCAGCCAGCGGACGATCTCGTCCGGAGTGGACAGTCCGGGCAGGTGGCCGGACCAGCCGACCACGACGACGGGCCGGTCCGCGGCGGGCGCCGTGCGCGGCGGCGCGCCGGGCACGTGGTCGCGGAGCAGCACGTGGGCGTTGGTGCCGCCGAACCCGAACCCGGACACGGCGGCCGTCCTGGGGGTCGCGCCGGTGCGCGGCCACGGCCGTGCGGCGACGGGCACGGTCAGGCCGGTCTCCGCCATCCGGAACTCCTCCGGCGCGGCGGTGAACCGGTGCTGCGGCGGGATGGTCTCGTGGCGCAGCCCCAGAACGGCCTCGATCACCGACACGACGCCCGCGGCCCACCCGGTGTGCCCGATGAGGGACTTGTTCGACGTGACCGCCGTCGGCCCGGCCGTGCCGAAGTGCTTGCGCAGCGTGGTGAACTCGGCCAGGTCGCCCGCCGGGGTGCCGGTGGCGTGCGCGAGCACCCAGTCGACGTCCTCGCCGCCGGACTCGCGGCCCGCGAGCGCGCGGCGCACCGCCAGGTCCTGCCCGTCGGCGTTGGGCGCGTAGACGGCCTTGCCCCTGCCGTCGGACGACGAGCCGACCGCCTCGATGACGGCCAACACGCGGTCGCCGTCGGCCTTGGCGCGGCTGAGCTTCTTCAGCACCACGACCGCGGCGCCGTCGGCGAACACCACCCCGTCGGCGTCGGCGTCCATCGACCGCACGTCGCCCCGGACGGACAGGCC
Source organism: Umezawaea sp. (assembly GCA_035559015.1). GTDB lineage: Bacteria > Actinomycetota > Actinomycetes > Mycobacteriales > Pseudonocardiaceae > Umezawaea. Next base: position 1,497 of record DATMCA010000236.1, read on the forward strand.
CTGGAGCTTGGCGAACAGCACCGTGCCGCGCGGGGCGAGCGCGAACGCTCCACCGCACACGGCCACGTCCTGCTTGCCCATCAGCAGGCCCTTCACGCCGATGTCGATGGCGTACAGCGAGGACGAGCAGGCCGTGTCGACCATCGTCGTCTCGGTGCCCGCGGGCAGCAGGCCCTCCATCGCGAGCGCGCCGACCCGGTGCGGCAGGAACCGCGACGGCTCCTCGGCACCGCGCCAGTACCGGGCGCTCAACGCCTCGGCGACGCCGTCGTGCAGCGCGCCGCGTTCGACGTCGGTGAGCGGCAGGTCGGCGAGCACGGCGGCGGACAGCCCGGTCGCCGCCGCCAGCACGCCCGCCTCCTCCAGGTGCTGGCTGCCGTCGGCGGTGTAGCCGACGAGGAACGAGAACCGGTCGTCGGCGCGGGTGGTGACGCCGTCGAGCGCCTGCACCAGCGAGTGCCGCAGCCAGCGGGTGGTCAGCTCGTCGTCGGTGTGGCCGGACGGCACGCCCGCGCCGTCGGCCGGGGTGAAGTCGGTGATGAAGACGCCGTTGTCCTGGTAGCCCTTGTCCTCGCGGGACGCGTCGGACGAGTGGAAGCTCGCCCGCTCCCAGCGGTCCTCGGGGGCGGGCACGAACAGCTCCCCGCCGTCCAGCCGCAGCCGCCAGAACTCGTCCGGCCCGTTCGCGCCCGCCACGGCCATGCCCATGCCGACCACGGCGATCGTGTCGTCGTCCAGGTCCGGCTCGTCCACGGCGGGCTCGTCCACCACGGGCTCGGCGGGAGCGGGCGGGTCCGCGACCGGGGTTGCCGCGCGGCGCGGCGCGAGCGTCGCGGCACCGAGGCTGAGACCGCCGTCGGCGAGGATGACCTGGCCGGTGATCCACGCGGCGTCGTCGGAGGCGAGGAACGCCACCACGCGCGCGAACTCCTCCGGTGTGCCGAGCCTGCCCGACGGCGTGGCCTCGGCGATCACCCGTTGCATCTCGGCGGCGTCGGGGAACTGGTCGGCCACGTCGCTCACCAGCATCGCGGCCGACGCGGCGTTGACCCGGATGCCCAGCGGGGCGAACTCGACGGCGAGGTAGCGCATGGCCGCCTCGGCCGCCGCCTTGGCGGGGGCGCAGGCCAGGTAGTTCGCCATCACCAGCTGGGAACCGCCGAGCGCGGACACCGTGACGATCGACCCGCCGCGACCCGCCATCAGCGGCGCGGCCAGCCGGGCGCACCGCAGGCCGCCCTTGAGGTTGGTGTCCAGCGCCCGGTCCAACAGCTCGTCGGTCACCTCGTCGACCGGGACGAGCGCTCCGTCGGCCGCGTTGTTCACCAGGATGTCGAGGTGGCCGAACCGTTCGCGGATCTCGGCGAACAGCCTGGTCGTCTGATCCTTTCGGGCTATCGAAGCGCGAAGGAGATCCACGCGCGCGCCCGTCGCTTCGAGTTCCGCCCTGGTCTGCTTGGCCGCTTCGTGCGAGTGGAAATAGTTGATCAGAACGTGGGCGCCGCGGGACGCGAGTTCCGCCGCGATCGCCTTGCCCACTCCCCGTGCACCGCCCGTCACCAAGGCGAGTTTCCCGGTGAGCTCACGCATAGTGCTCATCCCGTTACTTGGTGGCGGCGACTGGGTAATCGAGGTGGCCTTCCACGATGGCGGCGTGCACGAAGTCGACGACCTTGCCCATCGTGTCGTAGTCGGCGAGTCGAACTCCCCGTGCCTGCTCGGAAATGCCGTAGCGGGTCGCGACGCGGGTCATCAACTCGATTTGCTTGACCGAGTCGACTCCGAGTTCCGCCTCCAGCAGGACGTCGTCGGTGAACACCTCTTCGGGGTATTCCAACGCTGTGGCGTAAACCGACCGAACCTCCACCAGCAGGTTCTCGCGATCGATCTTCACGCTGGGCACGGCGGCCAGTTTGACCACCGGCGGCTCCGCGGGCTCCACGGGCAGCGGCACGAGCCTGATGGGCGCGGGCGGCGTGACCGGGTGGTGCCCGGACGTGAACGCCTCCAGCCGGTCGGCCACGAGGTCGGTGATCTCGTGGCGGTGCTCGGCCCAGAACGCGGCGAACACGGCGGGGTCGACGCCGGGGGCCAGGGTCTCGCCGAGGCGGCGCACCGACTCCCCCTTCAGCCTGCCCGCCGAGCGCAGCGCGGCGACCGTGCCGGTGAGCGCGAGGACGTCGTCCCGGCCGCGCGCGAGGGTCGACAGCGAGGTCGTGCCGTTGGGCACCACGGACGTGACGAGCTTGGTCAGCGCGGTCAGCGCGCCGACCTCCACGAACACCCGGCCGCCGTCGGCGTGCACCCGGCGCAGGCCGTCGGCGAACGCCACCGGCTGGACGAGGTGACCGGCCAGCAGGTCGGCCAGCACGTCGTCGTCGCCGTAGTAGCGGCGCAGGATCGGGGAGTAAACGCGCACGTCCGTGCGGTGCCGGGGCAGTCCGCGGATGCGGTCGGCGAACTCGGCGACGGCCGGGCGCAGCACCGGCGAGTGGAACGGGAACGGCGAGTTGAGCCGCACGGAGCCGATGCCGAGGTGGCGGGCGACGACCTGGAGCGTGTCCATCCCGGACGACCCGCCGCTGACCACGACCTGGCGGTCGTCGTTCTCCGCGGCGACCGCGACGAAGGGGTCGCCGACGAGGTCCACGAGCAGTTGCGCGCGCGTGCGCGGCGTGCTCAGCGCGACCAGGTACCCGTCCGGCGAGACGGCTTCCACGGCGAGCACCCGGTGGCCGACGACGCGGGCACCGTCCTCGATCGAGTACGCGCCGGCGGCGACGAGGGCCGCGATCTCACCGAGGCTGTGGCCCATGAGGATGTCCGGCCGCAGCCCCTGCGCGGCGAGCACGAGGTGCGCGGCGACATCGCTCGCGTAGATCGCGAATTGAGACACCCACGCGTCATCCCGGAGCAGATCGGTGATGTCCACCGGACGAGGACCGAACACGACCGGAGAAAGCGGGCGGCCGAACATCTCCTCGGCGACCCGGTCGACCGCGGTGAAGACCTGCGCGACCTCGGGATGTTCCCGATGAGCCGCGCGGAGCAGCTCACCATCGAAAGCGCCCTGCCCGGGGAAGAGCAGGACCACTTTTCCTTCAGCCATCGACCTCTGCCCTTCGGATCGTGCACCACCCGGAACGCCGGGCTCATTGCGTAATGTGCGGTGAAAGCCGAACTAGGGCCGGCGCCGAAATGGTAGCAGCGCCACTTGGATTCTCAAGCCCCTGGTCTCCCCCTAAGGCAAATGCTATATATCAATGGGACCCCTACGCGTCCAGCGGACCTCCGGACGTGCTGGTATTGACCCCTTAGTCCTATAACAAGGTTACGAAAAAGAAGATTTATACTCTACGAAATCCGGACCCTTCGAGGCGTCTGAATGCGACCCGGATCACCCCGGCGGAACAACGCCGCTGGACTCTTCGGAGCAAGCGGCGGGCGCGGGCCGCGGGCGGCCCCGCCGCCACCCGCGGGTTTCCGGTCACGTGAATGGGAACGTCACGATTCGCGAACAACCCGGCGAGCGGTCGGGCCACCGGGAGTCGGGCGGAGTGGATCAGGTCGCTGTTCGCACACCGAACGCTTACCGGGAACCCTTCGCTTGGGCAACGATCCCGGCGACCGGGATGGATACGTCGACTGCCCGTTCCGGCGGGCCTGCGCCGCGAGCGAATCGCCCTCGCGCGACCCTGTCGGACCACGGGTGCCGGAACAGCGTCACCGATCCGGGTCACGAATCGGCGCAAAACAATTGACACTCCCGCGAAATGCACGGGATAGTGATGGTCAACAGCTTCCTGGAGGACCACATGACGGACATGCAGGGATGGGGTACGGGTCGCCCCATCGACCGCTCGCACCTCGCCCGGCGTCCGTTGACGGCCGGGTGCCAACTCCCCGGCCTACGCGTGAGCAAGGCCCTGACCAGCGAAGGTACCGCCTGCTGACGGCTTGACCGCCATCACGCGGAGCCGCCGTTCGCCTAGTGCGAATCGAGCGGCTCTTTTCACGACTACCCGCGGAATCACATTCCGCCTATTCGTCGACCTCTTTTCCTGGAGGGTTGGCCGAGCGGCTCAAGGCACCGCCTTGCTAAGGCGGGATCGGTAACCACCGAACGCGGGTTCGAATCCCGCACCCTCCCCCGAGCCCTGGCGCCGCGCGTGATGACGCGCGGCGCCGGGTCCGGAAGCGGACGAGAGGTCGTCGTGCGGGGTGCGCACAGGTCAGGCGCGGTCGGGGTCGGTGTACGGACCGGACCCGGACGATCGCCGGCGCCCGAACCGACGGTCGTCCTCAGTGGAGCACCCGCGGTTCACCACCGCGCTGACCGGACGCGCGCGAACATCCGGTCAGCGGTGAACCGGACCCGGGTGGGGTTGATCAGGTCACCGCTGCCCGCACCCGCGTCCTGGCCGCGGCCCGAGTCGGTGCACCGCTCCACCGCCGTGCCGCGCCGCTGGTCGTGGTGGCCGGCGCGCCGGTCGGCTGGAAGTCGCCGAACAGAACGTCCGCGGCGGCGGAAGCCCTTTTGTTGCGGCTCGCAACATGGCCATCGGATCGTAACCCGCAGGTCACGTGATGGTCTAGACCAAGATCGCCGGTACCCTTGACACATGGACAACGGCGTGCGGGTGGGGGTGGTCGAGCCCGTCCCCGTCGACCTCGGGAAGCACCTGCTGGTGTACAAGTTCGCGATCGACGAGCTGATGACGAAGCTGCGCATTCTGAGCGAGGAGTTCGACTTCGTCCACCAGCACGACCCGATCGAGCACATCACCAACCGGATCAAGCGACCCGAGGCGATCATCGAGAAGCTCCGCCGCAAGGGCCTGCCGCCCGAACCGGCGCTGATCGCCGAGCACCTGCACGACGTCGCGGGCGTCCGCGTCGTGTGCCCGTTCGTCTCGGACGTCTACCGGGTCGAGGCGATGCTGCGCCGCCAGCACGACGTGGAGATCCTGCGGTCCAAGGACTACATCGCCAACCCCAAGCCGAACGGCTACCGCAGCCTTCACCTGATCGTGCGAATCCCGGTGTTCCTGTCCAACCGGGTGGAGCACGTGAAGGTCGAGGTGCAGGTGCGGACCATCGCGATGGACTTCTGGGCGACCCTGGAGCACAAGCTGTTCTACAAGTTCGACGACCAGGCGCCGTCGGACTTCCTCGACGAGCTGACCAGCACCGCGCTCATCGCCGCCCAGCTCGACGACCGGATGGAGTCGCTGCACCAGCGCGTGCACGGTGACGGCTGACCGTCCGGCGACCCGGTTAGACGCACTCCCGACGTCGCCGGCGCGCACTGGGCCAGTCCGAGCGCGGTGCGCGAGGGGGACCGCGCGCGAGGAGGGGGGACCGCGGAGGCGCGGGGGACGCCTCCGCGGTCCGCCGGACCGCCGCGGGTCAGCGGCCCGGCCAGGAGTGGTACTCGCGCAGGCCGTACACGAGCGGCCCGTGTTCGTGGCGGGCGGACACCGCGAAGACCTCGCCGAACACGACGACGTGGTCGCCGACGTGCTCGGTGCGGCTCACCCGGCAGTCCGCCGTCGAGTGGGCGTCCTCGTGCAGGTGCGGACCGCCCGCCGCGGGCGGCATCTCCCACGGGATCAGGTCGAAGCGGTCCGGGGCACCCGAGGCGAACAGCTCGGCCACGGTCTGCGCGCGGCCGTGCAGGAAGTTCACCGTGAAGGTGGAGCGGTCCAGGATCGCTTCCAGGGTGGGGCTCCCGGTGCGCAGGCACACCAGCAGCGTGGGCGGGGACAGGGTCACGCTGCACACCGACGACACGGTCATGCCGCGCGGGGAACCGTCGTCACCGGTGGTGGTGACCACGGCGACGCCGGTCGGGAACCGCGCCATCAGCGACCGGAAGTCCGCCACGGGGAGGTCGGACAGCGCTTGGACCGGTGATTGCGTCATTGCATGCCACCTTGCGGTTCCAGGACCGGCCGCGGCGCCGTGCGGCGGGCGCGCAGGTCGATGAGCGACAGCAGCGGCCCGGTGAGTCCCGTGGTGACCAGGGCCATGATCACGAGCGCCAGGAACAGCCCCGCCGACAGCAGTCCGGCGCTGTACCCCGCTTGCAGCACCACGATCTCCGTGAGGCCGCGGGTGTTCATCATGACGCCGATGGTCAGCGAGTCCCGCCGGGTCTCGCCGCCCAGCCGGGCGCCGAGGTAGCTCCCGCCGACCTTGCCCGCGATGGCGAGCGCGGTGGCCAGCACGGCGGCGAGCCACGGGAGCGTGGCGGTGGGGGTGGAGAACAGGCCCATGCCCGCGACGACGAAGAACACCGGCACGAACAGGCGTCCCAGCGAGGCGACCGGTCGGGTGACCTCTTCCCAGAGGTGCGCGTCCTCGCCGTTCGGCATGGCGAGCCCGACGACGAACGCGCCGAACACGGCGGTGAGTCCCCAGTTCTCCATCTCGATCGCCAGGGCCAGGGCGGTGCCCGCCACGACCACCGACAGCAGCTTCGGGAACCGCGCCGCCAGCACGTTGGAAGTCTTGGCGCGCAACAGGACCCGGCCGACGAGGGCGATGGCGACACCGATCGCGAGCACGAGGACCGAGCGGACCACCCCGCCCCAGCCGCCGGACGCGGTGCCGAGAGCGACGACGAGCAGCAGCCACGCCGTGGAGTCGGTGAACACCGCCGCGGCCATCGACAGCTTGCCGTTGCGGCCCGCCAGCAGGCCGCGGTCCTCCAGGATGCGGGCCAGGACCGGGACGGCCGTCACGCTCAGCGCGACGGCGATCATGAGCACGAGGGAGAGGGCGGGGGCGCCGCCGCGCAGCGACTCGTCACCCGACCACAGCACCCAGGCCGCGAAGGCGAACCCCGAGACCAGCGCGGGGACGAACGAGCCGAGGGTGACCCAGCCGACGGAGCGGGGGCCCAGGCTCCCGCTGCCCCGCCGCAGTTCGTGGGCCACGCCCACGAGGAACAGCACCAGGCCGATCTTGCCGATGTGCTTCAACACGTCGAGCACGTCGGGCGGCAGCAGTCCCGCCAACGCCCCGTGCCCGGCGACGGCGGCCACGACGGGGACGATCAACAGCCCCGCGAGGATCTCGCCGATCACCTCCGGCTGGCGCGCCGCGCGCGCCGCCAGCCTGCCCAGCAGGGCCGCGGTCAGCACGACCGCCAGCACCGCGACCACGTGCACGCCCACGATCACGGCGCCCATCAGGCGTGCTCCCGAACCGCGTCAGGGCGTCGGGTTGTTCGCCTGACCATCGACAGCGCCCTGCTGCCGGAGAAGTTCTCGATCCGTCGTGTGGTCGTCCTCGGGTGGTCGAACATCTCTCACTCCCCAGTCCTCGGGTGGAAACCTGTGTCGGACCTATTCGGCGGCGTGTCCCACGAGGTTGAAGAACACGTCGTCGAGCGTGGGACGGCGCATGGCGAAGTCCGCGACCTCGATGCCCGCCTCCTTCAGCGCCACCGCGGCAGCGGCGATCCCGTCCATGCCGTCGCGCAACTGGAGGGCGATCACGCCCTTGACGGGGTCGGACGTCGGGTGGTCGACGGCGATCGGCGCGAGCACGCGCACCGCCGCCTCGACCGTGTTCGGCAACGCCACCACGACTTCGAGCCACTCCTGGCCGACCTTGCGCTTGAGCTCGTCGGGGGTGCCGTCGGCGATGACCTTGCCGGAGTTGATGACCACGATCTGGTCGGCGAGGTAGTCGGCCTCCTCCAGGTACTGCGTGGTCAGCAGGACCGTGACGCCGTCGGACACGAGTCCGCGCACGGTCGTCCACAACGACTGCCTGCTGGCCGGGTCGAGACCGGTCGTCGGCTCGTCGAGGAACAGCACCGCCGGGTCCGCGATGAGGCAGCTCGCCAGGTCGAGCCTGCGCCGCATCCCGCCGGAGTAGGTCTCCACCGGGCGGTCGGCGGCGGCGGTCAGGTCGAACCGCTCCAGCAGCTCGACGGCCCTGCGGCGGGCGCCCGCACGGCCGAGGTGCAGCAGGGTGCCCAGCAGCACCAGGTTCTCGCGGCCGGTCAGCAGCTCGTCCACGGCGGCGTACTGGCCCGCCAGCCCGATCCTCCTGCGGACCTCGACGGGCTGCTTCACCACGTCGTAGCCCGCGACCAGGGCACGGCCGCCGTCGGGTTCCAGCAGCGTCGCGAGGACGCGCACGGCGGTCGTCTTCCCCGCGCCGTTCGGGCCCAGCAGCCCCAGCACCGAGCCCTGGCGCACCGACAGGTCGATGCCGCCCAGCGCCTGGTGCTCGTCGTACCGCTTCGTCAGGCCTTCGACCTGGATCGCGACGTCCACGTGAACTCCTCGCTCACTCAACCGAACCTGGTCAGCCCGCGCGGGTGGCGGACTGGTCGCGGAGGCTCTTCGGACGCATGTCCGTCCAGTTCTCCTCGATGTAGGACAGGGCCGCTTCCCTGGTGCCCTCGCCGAGCGCCACGGTCCAGCCGGGGGGCACCACGGCGAACGAGGGCCACACGCAGTGCTGGCCTTCGTCGTTGACCAGCACTAGGAACGACCCGTTCCGGTCGTCAAAGGGGTTCGTCACTTCGGCACTCCCGTTGGCTCGAAACTTCCCCGGTGCCCCTCGGCCAATGCTGTCCGGGGGCGCTGACCGGGCACTGACGGATTCCTGATCCACTGCCGCGCGAACCAGCGCACTACGGGACCAGTTCGACGGGCAAGGAGCTGTACCCGTAGACGAAGTTGGAGTACAGCCGCGTCGGTTCGGCGGGCAGCCGGATGTCCGACACGGTGTCGCGCAAACAGCCCAGCACCGCTCCCACGTGCGCCCTGCCCAGGAACGCGCCGAGGCAGAAGTGCGGGCCGAACCCGAAGGCCAGGTGCTTGTTCGGCGTGCGGGCCAGGTCGAACCGCTCCGCGCCGGGGAACACGGCCTCGTCGAAGTTCGCCGAGCTGTTCCACAGCGTGACGACGTCGCCCTCGCGGATCGTCGCGCCGCCGACCTCCACGTCGGCGACGGCGCGGCGGCCGAAGTGCATCGCCGGCGTGGTCCAGCGCAGCACCTCCTCGGTGGCGCTCTCGACGCTCACGTCCCCGTCCTTCAGAGCCCGCCACTGCTCGGGGTTCTCCGCGAGCGCCCGGATCGCGCCGATGGACGACATCCGGCTGGACTCGTCGGCGCCGAGGATGAGGCTGTAGCAGTTGAAGACGACCTCGTCGTCGGGCAGCGGCTTGCCGTCGACCAGACCGGTGGCCAGCGCGGACAGCACGTCGTCACCGGGGTTTCGGCGGCGCTGTTCGGCGAGGCTCCCGAAGTACATCAGGATCTCGTTGCGCGCCAGCCACTCCTCCATCTCGCCGTCCTCGGAGCTGTGCCGCGCGAGGGTCTTGTTGTTCCACTCGACGAGCTGCTGCCGGTCGGCCCGCGGCACGTCCATCAGGTCGCCGATGGTGTTGATGGGGATGTTGTCGGCGACGTCGGAGGCGAAGTCGAACCGGCCCGTGCCGACGACACCCGCGAACAGGTCGCGGGTGCGCTGCCGGACAAGTTCGGCCACGTGGTCCAGCAGCCGGGGCGAGAACGACTTGAGCATCAGGTTCCGCACGGCCCGGTGGTGCGCGCCGTCGGTGACCGCGAGCATCTTGCCCGCGGCGGAGTCGTGGCCCTGCAACAGGGTCGAGAGCACGTTGCCGCGTTCGGAGGTGAAGTTCTTCGTGTCCTTGTACACCGAGACGACGTCCGCGTAGCGGGTGACGGCCCAGAAGCCGGGCACGCCGTTCTTCGGCTCGTTCCAGTGCATCGGGCTGCGTTCGCGCAGCTCGCGCCACAGCCACACCGGGTCGTGGTCGATGTAGGTCTGCGGGTCGGCCAGGTCGAGGGTTGTCGCGTCGACGGTCCCCTGTGGGGTGCTCATGGCTGTCAGTCCTTCGGCGGCAGGGAGGTCACGCGGAGGCGGTGCGGTAGCGGCGGACGCTGAGCACGGTGGTCACCACGAACAGCAGGCCCAGGGAGATGACGATGACCGCGGTCGGGTGCTCGGAGGGGAAGCTGGGCGAGACGGTGACGGGGTTGCCCCACAGGTGCCGCAGGGCGGTGATGACGGCGCTGACCGGGTTCCACTCGGCGATCGGGCGGATCCAGCCGGGCAGCTTGTCCACGGACAGGAAGCCGTTGGACATGAAGGAGAAGACGACCGCGACGATGCCGGAGATCGACTCGATGGTCTCCAGGTTCTTCGACACCATGCCGAGCAGCACACCGACCCAGAGCATCGTGTACATGAACACCGCGAGCAGGCCGAACCCGGCGAGCACCGACAGGGGGTCGGAGTGGGAGCGCCAGCCGAACAGCATCCCGACGCCGACCACGATCACCAGGCCCATCATGGTGATCACCAGGTCCGCCAGCGTGTGCCCGACCAGCACCGCGGACCGCGAGATCGGCAGCGAGCGGAACCGGTCGATCAGGCCGCCTTGGAGGTCCAGGCACACCGCCACGGCGGTCGGGCCGATGCTGGCCAGCCCGACCTGCGCCGCGACGCCGGCGAAGATGAACTCCATGTAGTTGTTGCTGCCGGGGATCTCGATGGCGCTCTGGAACAGGTACCCCAGGGCGATCATCGTGATCAGCGGGTTGAGCGTGATCCCGACGAGCCTGCCGGGGTTGCGCTTGAGGCGGCGCATCCGCCTCCCGCCGATGGCGAGCACCTCGGTGAGCGTGGACAGCGGCCCGGACTGCGCGCCGGGCCGATCCGGGTCGACGGGCCCCTGTGCCCGCTCGCCGGCGACGGTGGTGGTGCTCACGATTCCCCAACTCCGATCTCGGATTCGAGCACCCGGCGGAGGTCCGCCGCGATCGCCGCGCCGATCAGCGCCTGCGGTTCGGGGTGCATCATGTACTCGTGTCCACAGTGGACCGCGTGCAGCTCGACCGGTCCGTCCACGTGCGGGGCCCAGGCGTCGGCCAGCTCGCCGACCTCGGCCTCGGTCAGGTCCTCCACGGCCGCGAACAGCCGCATCGCACCGGTGTAGCGCGAGGGCGTGAAGCGCTCCACGAGCCTCGCGTGATTGCGCACCACGGCGAGCATCGCGAGGAGGCGCTCCTCCCCCAGTTCCGCCAACGGGTTGCGGTCGCGGCGCAGCACCTCGACGACGTCCCGCGCGGTCAGCTCCCGGCCGTCGAACTCGGCGCGGTCGTGGCCGATGACCTCCATGACCCGCACCAGCTGCTCGCGGTCGTCCACGTCCTCGTCGTCGTGGCCAGGCCGGTGCGGGTAGCCGTCGAGGTTGACCAGCATCTCGACGGTGTCGCCCTGCTCCTCCAGCCGGACGGCGATCTCCTGCGCCAGCACACCGCCGAACGACCAGCCGAGGAGGTTGTACGGCCCTTCCGGGCGCACCTCCTTGATGTGGCCGATGTACAGCTGGGCGACCTGCTCCATCGACGTCGGCAGCGGGGCCATCCGCCCGACGCTGGGCGACTGGACGCCGTAGATCGGGTGGCCGTCGTCGATGTGCCGGGCCAGCCCCACGTACGGCAGGGCCGAGCCCAACCCGCTGTGGATGAAGAAGAACGGCGTCCGGTCGCCGGTCGGCCGGATCGGCAGGACGGTGGCGAACGGGTCCTCCTGGCCCAACTCCTCGACCTCGCCGAGCACGCGGGCGACCGACGCCGCGCCGGACGCGGCCTCGCTGTCCGGCTCGACCTGGGCAGCCGCCGCGAGCGCCCGCACCGTCTTGTGCACGAACACGTCCGCGATGGTCAGCCGCAGCCCGGCCTTGCGGGCCCGGCTGACGACGCCGGTGGCCAGCAGCGAGTGCCCGCCCAGCTCGAAGAAGTCGTCGTCGATCCGGACGTCGCCGATGCCGAGCACGTCGGCGAACACCTCGACCAGCAGGTGCTCCGCCGCCGACTCCGGCTCGCGGGTCGGTGTCCGGGCGCCGAAGTCCGGTTCCGGCAGCGCCTTGCGGTCCACCTTCCCGTTGGGGGTCAATGGGAACGCGGGCAGCACGACCAGCGCGGCGGGCACCATGTACTCCGGCAGCGACACCCCGAGCGACCGCTTGACCTCGGCCGTGTCGATCTCACCGTTGCCGGGCACCAGCAGGTAACCGACGAGCCGCTTGTGCCCACCGGCGTCGGTGCCGACGGTGACCACGGCGTCGACCACGTCCTGCTCCAGGCGCAGCGCGGCCTCGATCTCGCCCAGTTCGATCCGGTGACCGCGCACCTTGACCTGGTGGTCCTTGCGGCCCAGGAACTCGATCTCGCCGTGGTTGTCCCAGCGGACCACGTCACCCGTGCGGTACATCCGGGACCCGGGCTCGCCGAAGGGGTTCGCCAGGAACCGCTCGGACGTCAGGTCGGTGCGGTTGAGGTACCCGCGCGCCAGCCCCTCGCCCGCGATGTACAGCTCGCCCGGCACGTTCGGCGGCACCGGGCACAGGGCGCTGTCCAGCACGTACACCCTGGTGTTGCTGATGGGCCTGCCGATGGTCGGCGTGCCGGGACGGGCCCGGTCCACATCGGACACCGTGGACCAGATGGTGGTCTCGGTCGGCCCGTACATGTTGCGCACCTCGTGCGCCGCCGCCCGCAGGGCGTCGGCCAGCGACTCGCTCAGCGCCTCGCCGCCGGTGATGACCACCCGCACCCGGCGCAGCGACTCCGGCGTGGTGCCGACGAGCGCCTGCCACAGGCTCGGCGTCGCCTGCATGACCGACGTGCGGGACGACACCATGAGAGCGCCCAGCGCGATCGGGTCGCGCACGGTGTCGCGGTCGGCCACGATCAGCTTCGCACCGGCCACCAGCGGCACGAAGATCTCCAGGTTGGAGATGTCGAAGCCGAACGTGGTGACCGCCAGCAGCCGGTCCGCCCTCGTCATCGACAGCCGGTCGCACATGTCCGTGATCAGGTTGGCCAGCGCGCCGTGCGGGATCACGACGCCCTTCGGCCTGCCGGTGGACCCCGAGGTGTACATGACGTACGCCGGGTGGTTGGGCGTGAGGAACCCGTTCCGGTCGGCGTCGGTCACGTCCTCGGCGCCGCCGCGCTTGCGCAGCGCCCGTTCCGCCTCCGCGCCGCCGAGCACGAACGTCGGCGTGCCCGCCAGCTCGGGGACCCGGTCCGCGGCGGCCTCGTCGGTGATCACCAGCACCGGCTCGGCGTCGTCGAGCATGTAGCGGACGCGGTCGGCCGGGTGGTCCAGGTCGATCGGCAGGTAGGCGGCACCGGACTTCAGCACCGCGAGCGCCGACACGATCAGGTCGGCGCCGCGGGTCAGCGCGATGGCGACGACCCGCTCCGGCCCCGCTCCCCTGGCGATCAGCTCGCGCGCCAGCCGGTTGGCCCGCGCGGTGAGCTGCCGGTAGGTCAGCGTCACGTCGCCCGCGATGACCGCGGTGGCGTTCGGCGTGCCGACCGCGCTCGCGGAGACCAGGTCCGGCAGCACGGACGCGCCGATCGCGCGGCCGGTGTCGTTCCACTCCACCAGGATGCGGTGCCGTTCGGCGACGCTGAGCACGTCCACCTCACTCAGCGCGGCGTCCGGCCTCGTCACGACGGCGCGCAGCAGGCGCACCAGGCGTTCGCCGATCTCGTCCACGGTCCGCTGGGTGAACAGGTCGGTGCGGTAGGCCAGGACGCCGCCCATGCCCGCGGGCGTGCCGTCGTCGTGCCGCTCGACCAGCTCGAACTCCAGGTCGAACTTGGAGCGCGTCGCCTTCATCGGCACGACGCCGCTCTCCAGCCCCGGCATGGCGTCGGCGGGCTCGTCGTTGTTCTGGAACGACAGCATCACCTGGAACAGCGGGTGCCGCGACAGCGACCGGGTCGGGTTGACCGCCTCCACCAGCGCCTCGAACGGCAGGTCCTGGTGCGCGTACGCGCCGAGGTCCGCCTCCCGGACGCGGTGCAGCAGCTGGCGGAACGTCGGGTCGCCCGCCGTGTCCGTGCGCAGCACCAGGGTGTTGACGAAGAAGCCGATCAGGTCGTGCAGCGCCTCGTCGGTGCGGCCCGCGATCGGGCTGCCCAGCGGGATGTCCGTGCCCGCGCCCAACTTCGTGAGCAGCGCCGACACCGCGGCCTGCACGACCATGAACACGCTGGCCCCGGTCTCGCGGGCCAACGCCACCACACCGGCGTGCAGGTCCGCGGGGACCTCGAACTGCCGCACGTCGCCGTCGTGGCCGCTGATCGCCGGACGGGGGAAGTCCGTCGGCAGCTCCAGCTCCTCGGGCAGCCCGGCCAGCGCCTCCGTCCAGTAGGCCAGCTGCTCGGACAGCACGCTGTCCGGGTCGCTCTCCGAACCGAGCCACTCCCGCTGCCAGACCGCGTAGTCGGCGTACTGCGCCACGAGCGGCGCCCACCGCGGGGCCCGCCCGGCGCACCGCGCCTCGTAGGCGACGGCCAGGTCGCGGGCCAGCGGCGCGGTCGACCAGCCGTCGAACGCGATGTGGTGGAACACCAGCAGCAGCACGTGGTCGCGCTCGTCGAGCACGAACAGGTGCGCCCGCACCGCGGTCTCCGAACCGAGGTCGAACCCGCTGTCGACCTCGGCGGCCACGACGTCGAACAGCTCGCGCTCGGGCACCCGCCGCACGGTCAGCGCCGTGGGCGACTCGGCCAGCACCTCCTGGTACGGCACGCCGTCCACGTCGGGGAACACCGTGCGCAGGATCTCGTTGCGCGCCACCACGTCGCCGAGCGCGGCCGTGAGCGCCTCCACGTCCAGCTCACCGGTCAGCCGGACCGCGAGGGGGATGTTGTAGGTGCCGGTGGACTCCTCCTCCATCCGGTTGAGGAACCACAGCCGGCGCTGGGCGTAGGACAGCGGCAGGCCTTCGTCGCCGTCGCGCACCCGCGCCACGAGCGCGGGCCGCGCGCTCTCCGCGCCCTCGACCAGCTTCGCCAGTCCGGCGACCGTGCGGGCCTCGAACAGCGCCCGCACGGGGAGTTCGACGTCGAGGACCGTCCTCACCCGACTCACCACCCGCGTGGCGAGCAGCGAGTGCCCGCCGAGGTCGAAGAAGTCGTCGTCCACGCCGACCTCGGCGGCGCCGAGCACCTCGGCGAACACGCCGCAGAGGATCTCCTCGACCGGCGTGCGCGGCCCGCGGACGGACCGCGGCTGGGCCGCGAAGTCCGCGTCCGGCAACGCCTTGCGGTCCACCTTGCCGTTGGGGGTCAGCGGCAGGGCGTCCAGCACGACCAGCGCGGACGGCACCATGTACTCCGGCAGCGACCCGGCCAGGTGCTTGCGCACCGCGGCGAGGTCCAGGCCGTCGTCACCGGGAGCCGGGACGACGTACCCGACGAGCCGCTTGTGGCCGCCCTGGTCCGAGCTGACCGCGACCGCCGCGTCGCCGACGACGTCGGCCGACCGCAGCGCGGCCTCGACCTCGCCCAGTTCGATGCGGTGCCCGCGGATCTTGACCTGGTGGTCGCGGCGCTCCAGGAACTCCAGCTGCCCGTCGGGGCGCAGCACGACCCGGTCGCCCGTGCGGTACATCCGCGCGCCGGGCTCGCCGAACGGGTCGGCCGTGAACGCCAGCGCGGTCTTCGTCCGGTCGCCCAGGTAGCCGCGGCCGACACCCGTGCCGCCGACGTACAGCTCACCGGCCACCCCGGCGGGCACCGGACGCAGGTCGTCGCCGAGCACGTACAGCCGGGTGTTGCGGACGGGCCGACCGATCGGGACCCTGAACGCCGCCGAGGCTGTTGTCCGATCGTCGGCTCCGCCGACGTCGTCCCTGGTGATGAAGGCGTGCGTGACGTCGTCGGAGCACTCGGTGGGCCCGTAGGCGTTGACCAGCGCGATGTCCGGGAACCGCTGGAACCACCGGCCGCACAGGTCGGGCGGCAGCGCCTCACCCGTGACGACCAGCCACTTCAGGCCCGGCAGCTCGGGTGCCTCGCCGGTGACGTCCCACGAGTCCAGCGCCGCGCGCAGCAGCGACGGCACGACCTCCAGGATCGTCACACCCTCGGTGGGGACGGTGGCGAACAGCAGGTCCGGGTCGACGGCCGTGTCGCGGCCGACCACGCGGGTCGTGCCGCCGACGAGCAACGTCGTGAGCATCTGCCACACGGAGATGTCGAACGTGACCGGCGCGTTGTGCACCAGCTTGTCCGCGGCGACCACGTCCAGGTCCTCCACCTTGCACAGCAGGTGGTTGACCATGCCCCGGCGGTGCACCATCGCGCCCTTGGGCTTGCCGGTCGACCCGGACGTGAAGATCACGTACGCCAGGTCGTCCGCGGCACCGAGAGCCGGTGCGAGTTCGGCGTCCACGGCGTCGTCGAGCACGACCACGTCGATCCCGACCGCCTCCACGACCTCGGCGGCCAGCTCGCGGTGCGCCTCGTCGACGACCAGGCGGGTGGCGCCGCTGTCGGTGAGCAGCGCGGCGATCCGGGCCACGGGCGCGGCCACGTCCAGCGGCACGTACCCGCCGCCCGCGCCCAGCACCCCGAGCACGGCGGTGACGAACCCGATGCCCGGCGAGGCCAGCACGGCCGACAGGTCGGAACCGGGAACGCGGCGGGACAGGGCGCTCGCCCGGCCGACCAGCTCCGCGTAGGTGACCTGGCCGAAGTCGTCCACGACCGCGAGGGCGTCCGGAGTGGACAGTGCGAACCCGCGGATCCGCTCCACCACGCCCTCGTACACCTCGGGCCGCACGACACCGGTGCCGATGGCCAGCAGCTCGTCGTGCTCCCCCGCCTCCAGCACGTCCACCCGGCTCAGCCGCGTGGTCGGGTCGGCGACGACGGTCCGCAGGAACGTGACCAGCCGCCCCGCCAACCGTTCCGCCGACGCCCTGCTGAACAGGTCGGTGCTGTACTCGACGACCCCGCGCATCCCGGCGGGCAGGCCGTCGGCGTACTGCTCCTCCAGCAGCACGGTCAGGTCGAACTTCGATCGCAGCGAGCGCACCGGCTCGACCCGGCCGGTCAGGCCGGGCAGCAGCAGCGGCGCGTCCTCGCTGGTCTGCAACGTGAGCATGACCTGGAACAGCGGCTGCCGGTTGAGCGAGCGCACCGGGTTCAGCGCGTCGACGAGGTGCTCGAACGGCACGTCCTGGTGCTGGTAGGCGGCCAGGTTCGTGTCGCGGACGCGGTGGACCAGGTCGCGGAACGTCGGGTCGCCGCTGGTGTCGGTGCGCATGACCAGCGTGTTGACGAAGAACCCGACCAGCTCGCCCAGTTCCTCGTCGGCGCGGCCGGCGGTGGGGCTGCCGAGCGGGATGTCCGTACCCGCGCCCAACTTCGTGAGCAGAGCGGACAGCGCGGCCTGGAAGAGCATGAAGATGCTCGCCCCGGAGTCGCGCGCCAGCGCCACCAGCGCCCGGTACAGCTCGGGTTCGACGGCGAACTCCAGCTCGTCGCCGTCGTAGGAGCTGACGGCGGGACGCGGGAAGTCGGTCGGCAGCTCCAGTTCCTCCGGCAGGTCGGCCAGCGCGCCGGTCCAGTACGCCAGCTGGTGGGCCAGCAGGCTGTCCGGGTCGTCGTCCGACCCGAGGAGGTCCTTCTGCCACACCGCGTAGTCCGCGTACTGCACGGGCAGCGGCTCCCACTCGGGCGCCTGGCCGGTGCCGCGAGCCTGGTAGGCCGTGCCGAGGTCGCCGACCAGCGGCGCGATCGACCAGCCGTCGAACGCGATGTGGTGGATCACCAGCAGCAGCACGTGCTCCGTCGGCGAGACCGCGAACAACCGCGACCGCAGCACGGGTTCCGTCGCCAGGTCGAACGCCAGGTCCGCCTCGGCGGTCATCGCGTCGGACAGTTTGGCCTCGGACAACCGCTTCAGCGGCAGCTCCGGGTAGCCCTCGGGCGCGTCCAGCACCCGCTGGAACGGCTCGCCCTCGACGTCCGGGAACACCGACCGCAGGATCTCGTGGCGCACCACCAGGTCGTGCAGCGCGGCGCGCAGGGCGTCCACGTCCAGGTCACCGACCAGCCGCACGGCCAGCGGCACGTTGTAGGTGCCGGAAGCGCCCTCCTCCAGGCGGTCCAGGAACCACAGCCGCTGCTGCGCGAACGACAGCGGCACGACGCCGTCCTCGGGGCGCTCGGCCCGCACGAGCGCGGGGCGTCCGGCGCTCGCGACGCTGTGCACCTGTTCGGCGACACCGGCCACCGTGCGGGTCTCGAACAGCGCACGGATCGGCAGCTCCACACCGAGCGCGGCGCGCGCCCGGCTGATCACCCTGGTGGCGAGCAGGGAGTGCCCGCCCAGCGCGAAGAAGTCGTCGTCGATGCCGACCTGCGGCAGGTCGAGCACGTCGGCGAAGATGCCGCACAGGATGTCCTCGACCGGCGTGCGCGGACCGCGACCGCGGCCCTGGCCCGCGAAGTCGGGCTCCGGCAGCGCCCGGCGGTCGACCTTGCCCTGCGGGGTCAGCGGGATCTCGTCCAGCACCACGATCGCGGACGGGACCATGTACTCCGGCAGCGACTCGACCAGCAGCTCGCGCAGGCCCACGGGCACGGTCGTGCCCTCGTCCACCACCACGTAGGCGACCAGGCGCTTGTCGCCGGTCGGGTCCTCGCGGACGATCGCGACGGCCTGCGCGACGGCGCCGTGCGACACCAGCGCCGACTCGATCTCGCCCAGCTCGATGCGGAACCCGCGCAACTGCACCTGGTCGTCGGCGCGGCCGACGTAGTCGAGCTGGCCGTCGGGGTGCCAGCGCACCAGGTCGCCGGTGCGGTACATGCGCTCGCCGCGGCCGAAGAACGGGTCCGCGACGAACCGCTCACCGGTCAGCCCCGGCCGGTTCAGGTAGCCGCGGGCCAGGCCGCCGCTGACGTACAGGTCGCCGACCACGCCGGCGGGAACGGGCTGGAGCACGGCGTCCAGCACGTACACGCGGTGCGCGGAGGTCGGCGTGCCGATCGGCGGCCGTCCCCCGCCCGAGAGCGGGCCGCCGACGGTCGCGGCGATCACGGACTCGGTCGGGCCGTAGCCGTTGAACATCCGGTGCGTGGCCGACCAGCGCGCCACGACCTCCGGCGGGCAGGCCTCGCCCGCGACCACGATCACCAGGTCGTCGGGCAGCACCGTGCCCTCGGCCAGACCACCGGCGACGACGGGCGGCAGCGCGGCCAGCGTGACGCCGTGGTCGGTGATCAGGTCGACCAACGGCTGACCGGGCGCGCGGGCCTCGTCGCCCGCGACGACCACCGTGCCGCCCGCCAGCAGCGGGAGCGCGAACTCCCAGACCGTGGCGTCGAAGCTGTAGGACGCGAACTGGAGGACGTTGGTGTCCGGCGTGATCTCGAACTTCTCGATCAGGCCGGCGGCCATCGCGACGAACCCGCGGTGGTCGACGACGACGCCCTTGGGCTTGCCGGTCGAGCCGGAGGTGTAGATGACGTACGCCGGGTGGCTCTGCCTCAGCGGCTCGGTGCGCTCGGGGTCCACCACGTCGTGCGACGGCAGCGCGGCCAGCTCCGCGACCAGGTCGGGGGCGTCGACGGCGAGCACCGGGGCGCCCGTGACGGTCAGGCCGTCCGCCACCGACGTGGTGGACAGCAGCACGGCCGGGTTCGCGTCGGCGACCATGTAGTCGACCCGGTCGGCCGGATACTTGGCGTCGATCGGCAGGTACGCCGCACCGGCCTTGAGCACCGCGAGCACGGCGACGAGCGCCTCCAGCGACCGCGGCATCGCCAGCGCCACGACCTGCTCCGGGCCGATGCCCCGGCCGATCAGCAGCCGGGCGAGCTGGTTCGCGCGGGTGTTCAGCCCGGCGTAGGGCAGGGCCGTCCCCTCGAACACGGCCGCGACCGCGTCCGGAGCCGCGGCGGCGCGGGCCTCGAACACCTCGGGCACGACCGTCGCCGCGATGGGCGCCGGGTTGCCCGCCCAGTCGCCGAGGATCAGCGCGCGCTCGTCGGCGGCGAGCAGGTCAAGCCGGGCCAGCGGCACGTCCGGCTCGGTCACCAGCGACGTCAGCAACCGGCGGAACCGGTCCACGATGGACTCGACCGTGGGGCGGTCGAACGAGTCGGAGCGGTACTGCGCCAGCAGCCGCAAGCGCTTGCCGGGGTAGACCATCAGGCCGAACGGGTACTCGGCGACCAGTCGGCCGTCGGCGGCGACCACGCGGACACCGGGGACCAGGTCGCTCAGGTCGTCCACGTCGTGCGGGTAGTTGTGGAAGCTGACGACGGTGTCGAACAGCTCGCCGACACCGACGACCTGCTGCACGTCGGCCAGGCCGAGGTGGTGGTGCGGGGCCAGGTCGAACTGGTCCTCCTGGAGCGTCGCCAGCAGGTCAGCCAGGGACGCCTTGGGGTCGAGCCGCACCCGCACGGGCAGCGTGTTGAGGAACAGGCCGACCATCGACTCCATGCCGGGCAGCTCGGCGGGACGGCCGGAGCTGACCGCGCCGAAGGCCACGTCGTGCTTGCCGGTGAGCCTGCCGAGCAGGACCGCCCAGCAGCCCTGCATCACGGTGTTCAGCGTCAGGCCGCGAGCCCTCGCCCACGACGACAGCCGGTGGGTGACGTCCTCGGGCAGGTCGACGACCACCGACTCGGGCACCACCGACACGCGCTCGCGGTCGGCCGGGCCGAGCTTGGCGGCCTCGGTGAAGCCGTCGAACGCCGCGGTCCACGCGGTCCTCGCGGCGTCCACGTCCTGCTCGCCGAGCCAGGCCAGGTAGTCGCGGTAGGGCGCGACCGGCGGGAGTGCCGCCACGTCGGCGCCGTTGGCGCACAGCGTGAACAGCTCGCGGGCGAAGACCGGCATCGACCAGCCGTCGACCAGGATGTGGTGCACGGCCCAGAGCAGCCGGAACCTCCCGTCGCCCAGGCGCACGACGGTGAACCGCACCAGCGGCGGCGCCGTCATGTCGAACCGCCGGGCCCAGTCGGCGTCGGTCAGCCGCGCCAGCTCGACCACGGCGTCCTCGTCGGCCATGCCGGTGAGGTCCACTTCGGACCAGGGCAGCGTGACGGCGGCCTGGATGACCTGCACGGCGTCACCGGCCGGGCGCGAGCGGAAGGACGCGCGCAGCGCGGGGTGGCGCTGGACCAGCGCTTCGGCGGCGGCGCGGAACGCGGCCACGTCCAGCGGGCCCTCGACGTCCACGACGGCCTGGAGCGTGTAGACGTCGCTGCCCTGCTTGTCGTACTCGGCCTGGAACAGCAGGCCCTTCTGGAGCGCGGACAGCGGCAGCACGTCCTCCACGCCACCGGCCGTGCGCTCGAAGTCCTCGACCTCGGCCTCGGTCAGCGAGACCAGCGGGAAGTCCGACGGGCTGTGGCCGCCCGACGTGCCCACGAACGACTCCAGCACCCGGAACCAGGACTTCGCGATCTCGTCCACATCGGACTCGGGGAGCAGGTCGCCCGCCCACAGCCAGTCCGCGACCAGGTGCGGGCCGTCGGGCCGGTCCTCGGTCACCGGGGTGACCGCGAGGACGTGCCGCAGCGGCATGTCCGGGCT
>DATMCA010000237.1:0-3899 GCA_035559015.1 Umezawaea sp.
GGGATGTCGACGCCGCCGACGAACCCGACGTGGCACCTCTTGCTCTGGTACGCGGCCACGACACCGGCCAGGAACGACCCCTCCTGCTCGGCGAACACCAGCGGCGTGACGTTGGCCGCGCCCTCCACGGCCGAGTCCACCAGACCGAACTTGACGTTCGGGAACTCCGGCGCGACGACCTTCAACGCCTCGGTGTACGCGAAGCCGACACCGACGATCGGGTTGAAGCCCTCGGACGCGAGCGTGCGCAGGCGGCCCTGCTTGAGCGACTCGTCCTCGTTCGGTGCGGCGGACACCTCGCGGGTGTTCTCCTTCTTCACCCCCATGTCCTTGATCGCCAGGTCGAACCCGGCCGCGGCGAGGTCGTTGAACGACGCGTCACCACGACCGCCGATGTCGTAGGCCAGGCCGATCTTCAGCGCACTGCCGTCGACCTTCTCCCCGTTGGCCGCGCTGGTGTTCGAGGTGGCGGTCGCGCTGGGCGGCGTCGCGAACTCGCACGCCGCACCGGCCGCGCCGGTCGACCCGGTGGTGCCGCCACCGGAGTCCTTCGCGCAGGCGCTCACCAGCACGAGGCCGGTCAACGCGATCGCGGCGACAGCGGTGCCACGCATACGACGGCGCAAGGCTCGTCTCCTCCCTGCTCGGTGAGCAGAAAATGCCCCGCAAGGTGGAATCGGGGCGTCAGCGACGGACCGTACCTCCTCGCCGTGCCCGTCCGGACGCGCGCTCATCCGCTGGGACGGGGTGGTCGGAAGGGAGAGCCGCCCACCTGAGCTTCCGATCGTCGGTCCGCTAGGTCAACGGTCTCCCCCACCCCGCAGGTGTTGGCAAGCCTCAACCGGCCGGTGCCGCAAGGATTCCGACATGTGGACACGATTGGTTGATCTTGCCCCATTCCGGATGATGTTCACACTCATCTGACGGATTGGACGCGGACATGCGACAACTGATCCTCCTCGCGTTGGTGGGCCTGGGCGCGCAGCTGGTCGACGGCAGTCTCGGCATGGCGTACGGCGTGACCTCGACATCCCTGCTGCTGGCGATCGGCACGAGTCCCGCGGCGGCCTCGGCGACCGTGCACCTCGCCGAGATCGGTACCACGCTGGCCTCGGGGTTCTCCCACTGGCGCTTCGGCAACGTGGACTGGAAGGTCGTCGTGAGGATCGGCGTCCCCGGCGCGGTGGGCGCGTTCGCGGGCGCAACGGTCCTGTCCAGCCTGTCCACCGAGGTCGCCGCACCGGTGATGGCACTGCTGCTCCTCGTCCTCGGCGGGTACGTCCTGGTCCGGTTCACCACGTTCAGCCTGCCGCGGCACAACCTCGGCAAGCCGCTGCGCAAGCGGTTCCTCGCACCGCTGGGCCTCGTCGCCGGATTCGTCGACTCGACCGGTGGCGGCGGCTGGGGTCCGGTCGGCACCCCGGCAATCCTCGCCAGCGGTCGGCTCGAACCGCGCAAGACCATCGGATCCATCGACACCAGCGAGTTCCTCGTCGCCGTCGCGGCCAGCATCGGTTTCATCGTCGGCATCGGCTCCGCGGGCGTCAACTACTCGTGGGTGCTCGCCCTGCTCGCGGGCGGGCTCGTCGCCGCACCCATCGCCGCCTGGCTGGTCCGGCACATCCCGCCGCGCGTGCTCGGCTCCGCGGTCGGCGGCCTCATCATCCTCACCAACGCCCGCTCCCTGCTGCGCAGCGACTGGGTCGACGCGAGCGACGCGGTGAAGTGGCCGATCTACGGCGTCATCTACCTGGTATGGGCCGGTGCGCTGGCCTACTCGGTCCAGCAGTACCGAGCCCACCGCGAAGAGGACCGGAAGCTCGTGGAGGACAGCCGACCGGTGAGCGCCTGAGCACGCGGCCGGGTGCTTCCTCACCGTGGTGTGGAGGCATCCGGCTGGAATCGCGGTTTCCGTTGACATCCGCGGCCCGCCCCTCGATAGGATTCAACTCGCTGTTGAAGTGAGGCGCGTCCCCGGAGGGCGGTGGCCCGGATGGATTCGGTGCCGAGCGGCTCGACGCCCCCGCACCTCGCGGCTCTGCGGGGACTGGACGCGGAGTCCATCAACCGGGTTCTCGAAGTCCTCGTCGCTCCCCTCCAGTCGGCGATGCTCCAGCCGACCGAGGTGGTGCTGCACGACCTGCGCCGCTTCCCCGACACCGTTCGCGCCGCCGCCGGAACGGTCGCGGGCCGGCCCGTCGGGGACCCCCTCACGGACGAGCTGCTCGAACTCATCGCCGCGGGCGCCCTGCACCACAACGTCGGCTACCACTCCCACCTGCCCGACGGGCGCATCCTCCAGTGCACGACGATCGTCTACACCGACGGCGACAACCACCCCGCGGCGGCGTTGTGCCTCAGCACCGACGTGTCGGCCTGGGTCTCGCTGCGCTCGGTCATGGACCGGTTCGTGCACGGCGGCGACGCTGCTCCGCCACCGGCCGCCAAGCCCTTCCCCCTGGGCGTCGAGGAACTCTGCGCCCTGCTCGTGGACGCGGCCATCGCGGCGACCGGCGTCCCGGTCGGGAAGATGCGGAAGGAGCAGAAGATCCAGGTGGTCGCCGAACTGGAACGCCGAGGTTTCTTCCTGGTCAAGCAGGCGGCCGAATTGGCGGCCGCCGCACTCCGGGTCAGCCGCTACACCATCTACAACTACCTCAACGAGCTGAACGACACCGCCGGGGAATCCGCCTGACCGGTGATCACGACCGGGGAAGCCGTTGTGCGGCAAGCGATTACCGTTCTCGCCCGCTAACGCCGGGCCGTCACGAGCCAGGCGCGCGAGTCGAACCACACGCCGTCGGCGGTGCTGTGCTCGGCCATGACCGCGCGCAGCCGGTCGAGCGCCCGCGCGGTCTCCTCGTCGTCGAGCGTGACCAGCGCGTCGTTCGCCATGCGCAACGCGAGCACGGCGTCGGCGGCCGAGTCGGGATCCGCACCGTAGTAGACGGGCTCGCGCACGTCGCTGACGCTCACGTCGGTGAACCCCGCCGCGGTCAGGAGTCCGTCCACAGTGGCCGGATCGGCCAGGGAGAACGGGCCGCCCGCCGCCGTGGGAACCGGTGCCGGGTCACGACCCGCGAGCGCGCGCTGGATCGCGGCCACCCATTCCTGTCGATCACCGCCCTGCCACACCAACTGCACCAGCCGTCCCCCCGGCCGCAGCGCTCGCCCGATGTTGGCGAACGCTGCGGCCGGGTCGGCGAAGAACATCGTGCCGAACCGGCTGGTCCCGAGCGTGAACCGCCCCGGCGAGAACGGGTGGACCTGCGCGTCCGCCTGCTCGAACCGCACGTTGTCCAGTCCCTCGGCGGCGGCGAGTTCCCGAGCCCGCGCCACCATCCCCGCGGAGACGTCGACGCCGAGCGCGCTGCCCCCGGTCGCGAGCCGAGCGGACTCGCGGGTGGTCTGCCCGGCGCCGCACCCGATGTCGAGGACGCTGTCCTCGGGTCGCACGTCGAAGGCCTCGCGCAGCCGCACCTGGTAGCGGCGCAACTCGGCGTCGTAGTCGAACGCCGCCTTCGAGACCGGTCCTCCGCGATTCCCCTGATCGACCATGCGGCCATCATGCGTCAGCAACCCCTACGCGTCGGGGCTTTCGCCGGCACTGGCACGATCCCCGGAATGTCATTCATCGACGAGCGCACCGTCGCGGAACTGGCCGAGCACCACGGGGTTCCCGCGGACGTGGCTCAGGAGTTGGCGGGCCTGCTGCGCCCCTGCGTCCTCCTGGTGGAGCACGAGGACGGCTCGACCCCGCACCCGGTCGCACGATCGGGCGGACTGCCGTCACTGCCGGAAGACGTCGAGTGGCCGGACGGGGCCGGCCCGTTCGCCCTCACCGTGGACTGCGCCGCGTTGCCTCGCGACTGGCTCGACATCGACCTGCCGTCGTCGGG
>DATMCA010000238.1:0-18739 GCA_035559015.1 Umezawaea sp.
CTCCGCGCCGTCGCGCTGCCACGCGCGGGCGGCGTCGAGCGGTTCGCCGTAGTTGGTCTCGGTGCCGGCTTCGCCCTGGACGAGCCGAACGGCACGGCCGTCCACCACGTCAACGGCCGGGAGCAGCGTGAATGTCACGCCATTCAGCCTAGTTGAAGGTGCTCAGCCAGTTCTCCAGCAGGTGCGCGCCCGCGTCGCCGGACTTCTCCGGGTGGAACTGGGTCGCCCACAGGGGGCCGTTCTCCACCGCCGCGACGAAGTCCGTGCCGTGCTCGGCCCACGTGACCAGCGGCGGGCGGATGACGTCCGACGGCTCCAGCTCCCACTTGCGCACGCCGTACGAGTGCACGAAGTAGTACCGGGTGTCGGTGGGCAGGCCCGCGAAGAGCCTCGTGCCCTCGACCGGGCGAACCGTGTTCCACCCCATGTGGGGAACGATCGGCGCGTCCAGCCGCTCGACCGTGCCCGGCCACTCGCCGCAGCCCTCGGTGAGGACGCCGTGCTCGATGCCGCGGTCGAACAGGATCTGCATCCCGACGCACACGCCGAGCACCGGCCGACCGCCCGCGAGCCGCTCGCCGATCATCCGGCCGCCGCGGATGGCGTTGAGCTGCTCCATGCACGCCGCGTACGCGCCGACACCGGGGACGAACAGGCCGTCGGCTTCGCGCACGGCCGTGCGGTCGGCCGTCACCTCCACGTCGGCGCCGACGCGCTGGAGAGCGCGCTCGACCGAGCGGAGGTTGCCGGATCCGTAGTCCAATACGACGACTCGTGCCACGTGTCCAGGTTAGGTCAGCGGCTGTTCGGGCGGCGCCGCGCCCTGCGTGACCGGCACGACGGGCAGCAGCGTGTTGATCGGCAGGTCCGCCAGGCCGGTGCGCGACGAGGGCAGCCCGGCCACGTGGGTGTCCGCGCGGCCCTCGTCGACCAGGCCGACGACCTGGTCCACGTCGGCGGTCAGGTCGGCCTCGCCGCGCTCCCGGCCCTTGAGCAGCCACCACGTGATCGGACCGGTGAGCCTCATCGCCGCGAGCAGGGAGCCGCGGTAGGTGGTGCGCACGCCGTCCGACCCGACCCGCGTGGCCCCGGCCCACCGCAGCACCAGCGCCGTGCCGCCGATCTCGCGACACCGCTCGGCCAGCCTCATCGCCGCCGCGAAACCGCCTTGCCTCGCGGGCAGCAGCACCGTTCCGGAGGTCACCGGCACCAGCGCGGCCGGGCCCGAGCCCTCCCGGTGCAGGGCTCGTTGCAGTTCCGCCGTGGGTGCTGCGGTCCAGATCAGGGTTCTCGGCACTCTCACGGGACTAGATCATGCCTGACCCCCGTGGCCGAACATCCGCCGCACGGCCGCCGCCACGCCCAGCGCGTCGAGGTCGTGGGCGGCGTCGTGGTCCTCCGCGGTGCCGTACGCGCGCAGTTCGGCTTCCCGTTGCACCCCAAGGGATCGCACCCGTGCGGGCAGGTCGGCCAGCGCCTCGGTCACCAAGCGGGTCGACGTGCCCTCCAGGTAGGGCTCGACCAGCAGCACGTCGGCGTGGTCGGCGGCGTGCACGGCCCGGCGCAGGCCCTCGGCGTCGAACGGCCGGACGGTGGCCGCGTAGAGCACCGTGACGTCGGTGTCGGCGGTCGCCTCCAGCACCCGGTCGAGCACCGGCCCGACGGCCACCACCACGCCCGACCGACCCCTGCGGACCACGGTGAACCCCTCCGTCACCGGGTACGCGCGGGAGTTGGTGCGCAGCGACAGCCGCAGGTAGACGCGGTCGTCACCGGCGAGGGCGGTCCGCAGCAGCGGCCCGACCTCGTCCGGGTGGCCGGGCACGTGCACGGTCCAGCCGGGCAGGGTGTCGATCAGCGCCACGTCACCAGGCGCCTGGTGGGTCCGGCCCCAGCCGGGGTCGTCGTAGGAGGCGCCGACGCTGACCAGCACTCCCCCGACGTCCTGGTGGCCGAAGTCGAGCTTGATCTGCTCGAACGGCCGCTCGACCAGGAACGGCGCGTAGCTGTGCACGACCGGTCGCAGCCCGGACAGCGCCAGACCGGCCCCCACGCCGACCATGGCCTGCTCGCGGATCCCCACGTTGATCACCCGATCGGTGGTCGGGAAGACGTCCCGCGAGATCTCCGCGAGCACGACCACCACCCGCGGATCCGTCTCCATCGCCTCGGTCACGGTCCGGGCGAACACCTCGCGCATGGTGTTCACCGGACCTCCGCCACGACCGCGAGGGGCGTGCCGACGTGCGGGGTCAGCAACGCCTCGTGCAGCGCGTCCTGGTCCCGGCCGTCCACCGTCGTCGCCTCCCAGCCCTCGACCGCGAAGCGGGCCGCGACACCGCCCGGCCAGCCGTGGGTGCCGGACGCGTTGTCCACCACCACGACGGTCAGCCGCTCCAGCCCGAGCCTGCCCGCCAGCGCGATGGCCTCGTGGTTGCTGCCCTCGTCCAGTTCCCCGTCACCGACCAGCACGACCACGCGCTGCTCCCCGCCCTGGAGCCCCAGTCCGAGCGCCGTCCCCACGGCGATCGGCAGCCCGTGGCCGAGCGAGCCGCTGCCGATCTCCACGCCGGGCACCAGGACGCGGTCCGGGTGCAGGCCCAGCGGCGAGTCCCACGCGGTCCAGGTGTCCAAAAGGGACGGATCGAGGAACCCCTTCGCCGCCAGCACCGCGTAGTACGCCATCGGCCCGTGCCCCTTGGACAGCAGGAAGCGGTCCCGCGCCGGGTCGTCGACCCGGTCCGGCGCCACGTCCAGCACGCGGTCGTAGAGCACCCACAGCACGGGCAGCGTGGACGCCGCGGCCCACTCGTGCTTCTCGTCGCCGGTCATCCTGCCGTAGAGCTCGGGGATGTCGGCGAACCCCATTTCCCTCGTCACCGTCATGGGAACAGCCTCCAACCTCGACCAAGGTGGAGGTCAAGAAGTAGGGTGGACCGGTGACCAAGTTGCCGGAGAGCCTGACCATCGGACAGGTGGCCGAGCGCAGCGGCGTGCCGCACACCGCGTTGCGCTTCTACGAGGAACGGGGCCTGATCGCGTCGCACCGCACGTCGGGCAACCAGCGCAGGTACGCGCGGTCGGTGCTGCGGCGGCTGGCCTTCATCCGCACCGCGCAGCGCGTCGGCCTGAGCCTGGAGGACGTGCACGCCGCGCTGGCGACGCTGCCCGACGGCCGCACCCCGACCAAGGCCGACTGGAGCAGGCTGTCCCAGTCGTGGCAGGAGGAGCTGGACGCACGGATCGACTCGCTGCACCGGCTGCGGGACCGGCTGACGTCGTGCATCGGCTGCGGCTGCCTGTCGCTGCGGAGCTGCTTCCTGCACAACTTCGACGACGCGCAGGCCGTCGACGGCCCCGGCGCGCCCAAGCTGAAGGCCGCGACCGAGGGCGGCACCTGAGCTTCCACCCGGTCCGACGCGGTCAGGTCGGACACGGCGAGCACACCGGACAGCAGCAGGCCGATGACGCGAAGCAGCACCCACCCCACCCCCGTGGCCGCCCTCCCCGACGGCCACCGCTCAGGCCACTGCGGAAACCGGTGGCGGGGACCGGATCCGACGTGCTGAGGTGTGCGCCATGCAAGAGAAGGACGTCATCCGCTTGTCCAAGCGGCTCTCCAAACACCTCAGACACTCACCCGAGCTGATCGGCCTGCGCCTGGACCCCGCGGGCTGGGTCGGCGTCGACGACCTGCTGGCCGCCCTCGGCGGCGGCGTGACCCGCGCCCAGCTGGAGGAGGTGGTGGAGCGCAACGACAAGAAGCGCTTCGCCATCGAGGGCGACCGGATCCGGGCCGGCCAGGGCCACAGCGTCGACGTGGACCTCGACCTGCCCGTCACCGAACCGCCCCCGGTGCTCTACCACGGCACGATCGGCCGGGTGCTGCCCGAGATCCACCGCGACGGGCTGCGACCGATGAACCGGCACGACGTGCACCTCTCGGCCACCGTCGAGACCGCGCGGCGCGTGGGCGCACGGCGGGGCAAGCCCGTCGTGCTGGTGGTGGACACCGCCGCCATGCGGGCCGACGGGCACGAGTTCCGGGTCAGCGCGAACGGCGTGTGGCTCGCGGCCACCGTGCCGCCGGAGTACCTGTCGGAACTGCCCGCGACGCCGTGACCTCGGGCGGGTGCGACGATGGGGTCGTGACGTCACGAACGCCGATCGCCCGCCGTACCGTCCGCGCGGTGCTGATCGACGAGCAGGACCGGTTGGTGCTGGTCAAGAGGACCAAGCCCGATCGGCCCGCCTACTGGACGACCGCCGGTGGCGGCGTGGAACCCGAGGACGTCGACCGGAGGGCCACCGCGGCGCGCGAGATCCTCGAAGAGGTCGGGGCGACGGCCGTGATCGGCGAGCAGGTGTTCCTGACCAGCGATCCGACGGCCGAGGGGCTGCGGATCGCGCACTACCACCTGGCCCGGCTGCTCACCCTCGATCCCGGCGCGCGAACCGGTGCGGAGCACGGCGACCCGGCCAGGGGCGGGTTCGAGACCGACGTGATCGCCTTGACCGCCGTCGCCGAGATCAACCTCCGCCCGCCCGAGCTGCGCGACTTCCTGGTCGCGAACACCCCGGCACTGCTGGCGGAGGTCGACCTCCTGGGGCCCTAGAGGATCCAGGCCACCGCGCCGCCGACGGCGACGAGGGCGAAGACGATCAGCACGACCGCCACGGCCTTCGCCGTCTTCCACGTGCTGTACACGCCACCGAGCAGGAAGCCCGCGAGGGCCAGCAGCCCGATGGCGACGTACTCCTTCGGCATTACAGGACGCCCTTGGTGGACGGCACGCCCGCCACCCGCGGGTCCGGTTCGACGGCGGCGCGCAGGGCGCGCGCGACGGCCTTGAACTGGGCCTCGGTGATGTGGTGCGGGTCGCGGCCGTACTCGACCCGCACGTGCAGCGCGATCTGCGAGTGGAACGCGAGCGAGTCGAACACGTGCCGGTTCAGCACGAACGGGTAGTTGTTGCCGATCGTGAAGGTGTTGAACTGCTCCGGTTCGCCGGTGTGCACGCAGTACGGGCGGCCGGAGACGTCGACCGCCGCGTGCGCGAGGGTCTCGTCCATCGGGATCCAGCAGTCGCCGAAGCGGCGGATGCCCTTCTTGTCGCCCAGCGCGTCGCGCAGCGCCTGGCCCAGCACGATGGCCACGTCCTCGACGGTGTGGTGGGCGTCGATCTCGACGTCGCCGGTCGCGCGGACCTTGAGGTCGAAACTGCCGTGCACACCGAACGCGGTGAGCATGTGGTCGTAGAACGGCACCCCGGTGTCGATCTCGACCTGGCCGGTGCCGTCGAGGTCGATCTCGACGTACACCGACGATTCACTGGTGGCGCGTTCCACCTTGCCGACCCGACTCACCGACGTACCTCCTTGCTCGCCGCGAGGAACGCGTCGTTCTCCTCGGGCGTTCCGATGGTGACCCTCAGGTGCCCTGCGATGCCGACGTCCCTGATCAGGACGCCACGCTCCAAATAGGACCGCCATGTGACGTGCGCGTCCTCGAACCAGCCGAACAGCAGGAAGTTGGAGTCGCTCTCGACGACCCGGAAACCCAGCCCCGCCAACGACTCCGCGACCCGATCGCGTTCGGCCGCGAGCTTCGCCACCGAGCCGAGCGTCTCGGCCGCGTGCCGCAGCGACGCCCGCGCGGCGGCCTGCGTCAACGCCGACAGGTGGTACGGCAGGCGCACGAGCAGCAGCGCGTCGACCACGGCGGGCGCCGCCGCCAGGTAGCCGAGACGGCCGCCCGCGAACGCGAACGCCTTGCTCATGGTGCGGCTGACGATCAGCTTCTCCGGGAACTCGTCGATCAGCTCCACGGCGCTGCGGCGCGGCGAGAACTCCGCGTACGCCTCGTCCACCACGACCACGCCGGGCGCCGCCGCGATCAGCTCGCGCAGGTCGTCCGGCGGCACGCTCTGGCCGGTCGGGTTGTTGGGGCTGGTCACGAACACCACGTCCGGGCGGCGTTCGGCCACGATCTCCGCGGCCCGCGCGGTGTCCAGCGAGAAGTCGTCCCGCCGGGGCGTCGGCGACCACTCGGTGCGCGTGCCCGCCGCGATGATCGGGTGCATCGAGTACGACGGCTCGAACCCCAGTGCCGCGCGGCCGGGGCCGCCGAACGCCTGGAGGATCTGCTGGAGGATCTCGTTCGACCCGTTGGCGGCCCACAGGTTCCGCTCGGTCAGCGGCACGCCGGTCGCGTCCGCGAGGTACGCGGCCAGGTCCGACCGCAGCGCGAGCGCGTCGCGGTCCGGGTACCGGTGCAGCTCGCCCGCGACCTCGGCGACCGCCGCCACCACGTCCGCGACCAGTTCGGGCGTGGGCGGGTACGGGTTCTCGTTCGTGTTGAGCCGAACGGGCACGTCCAGCTGCGGAGCGCCGTACGGGGTGCGCCCCCGCAGGTCCTCGCGCAGCGGCAGGTCGGACAGCTCGACGCGGTCGCCGATGGCCTTCATCGCCGGAACCTCGCCGTCACTGCCTGGCCGTGCGCGGGCAGGTCCTCGGCGTTCGCGAGGGCGACCACGTGGTCCGCCACCTCGCGCAGCGCGGCCTCGGAGTAGTCCACGACGTGGATGCCGCGCAGGAACGTCTGCACCGACAGACCGGACGAGTGCCGCGCGCAGCCGCCCGTGGGCAGCACGTGGTTCGAGCCCGCGCAGTAGTCGCCCAGCGAGACGGGCGAGTGCGGGCCGACGAAGACCGCGCCCGCGGACCGGACCCGAGCGGCCACGGCCGACGCGTCGGCGGTCTGGATCTCCAGGTGCTCGGCGGCGTAGGCGTTCACCACCCGCAGCCCGTCGTCCACGGAGGACACCAGCACGGTGCCGGACTGCTTGCCGCGCAACGCCGTCCGCACGCGCTCGTGGTGCTTGGTCGCGCCGACCTGCCGGACCAGCTCCGCGTCCACGGCGTCGGCCAGCTCGACCGAGTCCGTCACCAGCACGCTCGCGGCGGCCGGGTCGTGCTCCGCCTGGCTGATCAGGTCCGCTGCCACGTGCACGGGGTCCGCCGTCGAGTCCGCGAGGACCGCGATCTCCGTCGTGCCCGCCTCGGCGTCGATGCCGATGAGCCCGCGCAGCATCCGCTTCGCGGCCGTCACGTACAGGTTGCCCGGCCCGGTCACCAGGTCGACGGGCTCCAGCGCGCCGCCGTCGGTGTCCACGCCGCCGTACGCCAGCAGCGCCACGGCCTGCGCCCCGCCGACGGCCCACACCTCGTCCACGCCCAGCAGCGCGGCGGCGCCGAGGATCGTCGGGTGCGGCAGGCCGTCGAACTCCGCCTGCGGCGGCGAGCAGACGACCATCGCCTCGACCCCGGCCGCCTGGGCCGGGACCACGTTCATGACCACGCTGGACGGGTACACGGCGAGACCGCCGGGCGCGTAGAGGCCGACGCGGGCGACCGGCACCCAGCGCTCGGTCACCGTGCCGCCGGGCACGACCTGGACCGCCTTGTCGGTGCGGCGCTGCTCGGCGTGCACCTTGCGGGCGCGGGCGATGGACTCCTCCAGGGCCGCGCGCACGGCCGGGTCGAGCCCGGCCAGCGCGGCGGCGATCCGGTCGGCGGGCACGCGCACCGAGGCGGGGCGCACCTTGTCGAAGCGCTCGGAGAACTCCTGCACGGCGTCCACACCGCGTTCGCGCACCGCCTCGACCACCGGTCGGACCTGATGCAGCACCGCGTCCACGTCCACCTCGGCACGCGGGAGGACCGCGCGGAGTTCGGCTGACGACGGGACACTGCCTCGCAGGTCGGTGCGGTTGAGCATGGCCCTCAGCCTAGGCGAAGCGGAATTGTGTCAACTGTCAGCCCGGTGCGGAGCAGGGCGAAACCAGCAAACGGCGCTATCTGGACAACCTGGACCACGTCACCCTCGAACAGCACCACTCCGTCGCGAAACCCTGCTGAGATGGAGGCGCACATGTTCGCGAAACGACGTGGCCTGGTCGCCCTGGCGTGCCTGGCCCTGATAGCCACCGCCGCTCCCGGAACCGCCGAACCCACGGCCGTCCGGGGCGAGCGGACCGTCTACGAGGTCACCGCGGTCAACGCCGAGGCCCGCACGAAGGTCGCCCGCACCGGTGTCGACGTGCTCGGCATGGACGGCGACAAGCTGACCGTGATCGCCGAGCGCTCCCAGCTCCGCGCCCTGCGCGCGACCGGGCTGGCGGTGAAGCCGAAGGGCGACGCCGACGAGCAGCTGGCCCAGCTGGGCTCGGCCGAGATCGGCACGATGGACTTCCCGTCGGGCTACACCGGCTACCACAACTACGCCGAGATGACGGCTGAGCTGAACCAGACCGTCACCGACCACCCGGACCTGGTGCGGTTGCAGACGATCGGCAACTCCTACCAGGGCCGCGCCCTGCACGCGGTGAAGATCAGCAACAACCCCGGCGTGGACCAGGCGAAGCCGGAGGTGCTGTTCACCTGCAACCAGCACGCCCGCGAGCACCTGACCGTGGAGATGTGCCTGCACATCATCAAGCGCTTCACCGACGGCTACGCCACGAACACCGCGATCAAGGCCCTGGTGGACAGCCGGGAGATCTGGGTCGTGCCGAGCGTGAACCCGGACGGCGCCGAGTACGACATCGCGGCGGGCACGCTGCGCGGCTGGCGGAAGAACCGGCAGCCGAACTCGACGTCCACGGGCACCGACCCGAACCGCAACTGGGGCTACCAGTGGGGCTGCTGCGGCGGGTCCAGCGGCACCGGGTCGAGCGAGACCTACCGCGGCACCAGCGCGTTCTCCGCGCCGGAAACCCAGCGGGTGCGGGACTTCACCAACTCCCGCGTGGTCGGCGGCGTCCAGCAGATCAAGGCGCACATCGACTGGCACACCTACTCCGAGCTGATCCTGTGGCCCTACGGCTACACCTACAACGACACCGCCACGGGCCTCAACGCCGACCAGGCGAACGCCTTCGGCACGTTGGGAAGGCAGATGGCCGCGCTGAACGGCTACACGCCGCAGCAGTCCAGCGACCTGTACATCACCGACGGCGGCATCAACGACTGGATGTGGGCCACGCACAAGATCTGGAGCTACACCTTCGAGATGTACCCGAAGTCCGGGACGGGCCTGAACGGCTTCTACCCGCGCGACACCCAGATCGCCACGCAGGTGGCGCGCAACAACACCGCCGTGGACCTGTTCCTCGGCTACGCGGACTGCGTACCGCGGGTCATCGGCCAGACCTGCTGACGGCGTCGACCGCCTGGTCCACCTGCTCGGGCGAGACGAAGTAGTGCGGGGACGCCCGCACCACTTCGTCGAGCCCGCGCTTGGCCATGTCGATCCTGGTCGACCCGACGGAGCTGGTGGTCACAGTCACGCCCTCGGCGGCCAGCCGGGCCTTCACGTCCGACGCGGCGACCCCGTCGACGGTGAACGTGACCAGCCCGCACCGCTGTTCGCCCAGGTCCCGGACCTCGACGCCGGGCAGGGCGGAGAGTCCGGCGCGCAAGCGCTTGGCCCGGTCGCCTACCTCGGCCGCGATGGTGTCCAGGCCGACGCGCAGCGCGTACCGGGCGGCCTCGATCAGCCCCAGCTTGGCGGCGACCGAGCACTCCCACAGCTCGAACACCCGCACGTCGTCGCGCAGCTCGTAGGTCGTCGGCGACGTCCACTCGCCGCTGTGCAGGTCGACCAGCCGGGGCCGCAGCCGGGACGCGACCTCCCGGCGCACGGCCAGCACGCCGGTGCCGCGCGGTCCGCGCAGCCACTTGCGGCCGGTGCCGGACAGCATGTCCACGCCCAGGTCGTGCAGCCGCACGGGGAGCTGGCCGATCGACTGGCACGCGTCCAGCAGCACCAGCGCACCCACCTCGTGCGCGGCGGCGGCGATCTCGGCCACCGGGTTCACCAGGCCGCCGTTGGTCGGCACGTGCACCAGCGACACGAGCTTGACCCGCTCGTCCAGCAGCGCCCGCAACGCCTCCACGTCGACCTGCCCGTGCGCGTCGGACGGCACGGTCTCGACCACCGCTCCGGTCTCCTCGGCGCGGCGCAGCAGCGGCACGGCGTTGCCCGCGTACTCGACCTCGGTGATCAGCACCCGGTCGCCCGCAGCCAGCGGCACGGCGTCGAACGCGCTGAGCCACGACCGGGTCGCGCTGTCGGAGAAGGCGATCTCGTCCGGCGAGGCGCCGAGTAGATCGGCCAGCACGCCGTACCCGGCTTCGAGGTCGTCGAACCGCTCGTTCGCGGCCAGGTAGCCGCCGATCTCGGCCTCCCGCCGCAGGTGGCCGATCTGGGCCTCCAGCACGGGCGTGGGCGGCAGCGACGACCCGGCGCTGTCCAGGAAGATCCGGTCGAGCGCGGCCGGGGTGTCGGCGCGCGCGGCTTGGAGGTCCACTACTTGGGCGTCCACTTCTGCAGGTTCCACCAGGGGCCCCACGACAGGCCGCCGTGGTCGGAGGGGTCGACCACCTGCTGGTAGCCGTTCCAGTTCTCGCGCACCACGTAGGTGTGCGTGACGAAGGCGAGGGTCACCAGGCCGGGCGCGGCGAGGTAGGCGCGCTGGAACTGCACGTACGCGGCCACCCGCTGGGCCGGGTCGAGCTGCGTGCGGCCCGCGTCCAGCGCCGCGTCGACGGCCGGGTTCGTGTAGCCGCCGCGGTTGTCCGCCGCACCCGTGTGCAACATCCCGTACAGCGCCTGGTCCGGGTCGAACGGGTCGCCCTCGCCGCCGAGGACGGCGTCCTTGCCCAGCCGGGGCGCGATGGCCTCGCGGCTGAGCCCGGCGAGCTGCACGTCCACGCCGACGGCCCTGGCGTCGGCGGCGAAGGCGGTCGCCAGGTCGCTGCGCACGACGTCGCCGGTCGGGTACATGAGGGTGAACGAGGCGGTCACGCCGTCGCGCGAGCGCAGGCCGTCCGCGCCCTTGACCCAGCCCGCCTGGTCGAGCAGGAAGTCGGCCTGCGCCTTGTCGTAGCGGAAGGTCGAGTCGGTGTCGACGAACTCGGGCAGCGCGGCGGGCACGGGCGTGCTCGCGGACGTGCCCTTGCCCGCCAGCAGGTTGTCGATCATGCCCTGGCGGTTGACGGCGGCGTTGAGCGCGAGCCGCATCGCCGGGTCGCCGGTGACCGGGTTCGCCGTGGGCAGCGTGATGGCGCGCAGGTCGGCGGTCTGGTGGTCGATCACCCGCATCCCGTTGGCCTGGGCGAACTTCGTGGCCAGCCGCGGCGGCAG
This sequence comes from Umezawaea sp., assembly GCA_035559015.1. Classification (GTDB taxonomy): domain Bacteria; phylum Actinomycetota; class Actinomycetes; order Mycobacteriales; family Pseudonocardiaceae; genus Umezawaea. The sequence goes on from DATMCA010000238.1 coordinate 11,210, forward strand.
GTCGGTGCCGTCGAACTCGCCCTTCTCCATCCGCTGGGCCCTGGTGTTGTCGTCCGGGACGAAGACCACCGTGACCTTCTTGATCCTGGGGTCGCCCTCGACGTGCGAGGGGTTCGACTCCAGGACCATCTTCTCGCCCCTGGTCCACTCGGTCAGCCGGTACGGGCCGGTGCCGACGGGCTTGGTGTTCACCGGGCTGTTCGCCAGCGGACCGCCGGCGGCCAGTGCCTCGCTCGGCAGGATGCCGAGCACGAGCAGGTCGGGGAACGGCGCGTACGGCTTCGAGAGCGTGAACCGCACGTCCTGCGCGTCCAGCTGCTCGATCCCGGTGAGCATCGCGAACCTCGACCGCACCGTCGCCCCGGAAGCCGGGTCGAGCAGCGCGCGGTAGGTCGCCACGACGTCCTCGGCGCCGAACGCCGTGCCGTCGGTGAACTTCACGTCGCCGCGCAGCTTCACCGTCCACGACAGGCCGTCCGCGGCGGGCGTGGGCGCCTCGGCGGCGAGCTGCGGGCGCAGCGAGCGGTTCGCGCGGTGCTCCACCAGCCCGTCGAAGATCTTCGAGACGCCCTCGGACCCGTAGCCCAGCAACGGGTTCAGCGTCGCGGGTTCGGTCGCGTCGGCGAGGACGATCGAGCTGTTGTCGTTCGTGCCCTCCGCACTGGGTGTGGTCGAGCCGGTGCACGCGGAGGCGGCGACGGCGGCCACGAGCAGGACGGGGGGCAACAGGAAGCGCACGACACCCGACCCTAGTCCGTAGCCGGGAACGGCGTCAGCCGATCGGGGCGGGCAGCGGCCTCACCGCGTACGCGAGCTCGATCGCGTTGCCGGTCGCGGGGTCGCGCAGCTCCACCCGCCAGGACGAGGCGAACTGGTTCACGCCCTCGCGCATCGGGATCGTGCCGGACAGCAGCACGGTGCCGGGCTTGAGCAGGTCACGGGCCCGCAGGACGTCCACCCAGTAGGCGGGGGTGAGCAGTTCGGCGAGCGTGCCGACCTGGATCTCGACGCCGTCGGCCCACGCGGTCAGCTCGATCCGGTCGATGCGGTCGGCCACGTCCACGAGCCGCCACGCGCCGCGGCCCAGCACGTCCGGCCCGGCCTGCTTGCTCCACGCCACCCCGTGCACCTCCAGCGCGCGGTCGGTGTGGTCGCAAGCGACGGTGAGCAGCACGTCGTCCTCGGTCACGACCAGCGCCCACTCGGCTTCGCCGGAGGTCCGGCCGTGCTGCACCGGCACGTCGTCGGTCTGCTGCGCGAGGTAGGGCGCGACCGGGTAGAGGCTCGGGGTCTCGCTGGGTGCCGGAACGCCCAGTTCGGCGAGTTCTCGCACGTGGGCGGCCACGTCGTCCTGGCTGCGGCCCGCGTAGCCGCCGTTGAGCAAGGTGGTGACGGTGACCGCGACCTGAGCGCCGTCGGGGAGGTCGAAACGCAGATTTGACATTCCACTCCTTGCGCATACGAGTTGTATACAGGCAGTATTACACGATGCCGCCAACTCAGACCACCGATGTGCGCAGGCCCGCACTCATCCGCGCGTTCGCCGCGTCGCTCTCCGGCACGGCGCTGGAGTGGTACGACTTCGCCATCTACAACGTGGCCGCGGCCGTCGTGCTGGGCCCGCTGTTCTTCCCCAGCTCGGAACCGCTGACCGCGACGCTGCTCGCGTTCTCCACCTACGCCGTCGGGTACCTGTCCCGACCGCTGGGCGGGTTCCTGTTCGGCAGGCTCGGCGACCAGCTCGGCCGCAAGCGCGTGCTGGTGACGACGCTGCTCATCACCGGCATCGCGACGATGCTGATCGGCCTGCTGCCCACGCACGCGGCCATCGGCGGGCTCGCCGGCGTGCTGCTGGTGGTCCTCCGGTTCGCGCAGGGCGTCGGCCTCGGCGGCGAGTGGGGCGGCGCCGTCCTGCTGTCCAGCGAGTACGGCGACCCCAAGCAGCGCGGGTTCTGGGCCTCGGCGGCGCAGATCGGGCCGCCGGCTGGGAACCTGATGGCGAACGGCGTGCTGGCGCTGCTGGGCGTGCTGCTCAGCGACGAGCAGTTCCTGTCGTGGGGCTGGCGGGTCGCGTTCCTGCTGTCCGCGGTGCTCGTGGTGTTCGGCCTGTGGATCCGGCTGAAGCTGGAGGAGACACCGGTGTTCAAGGCGATCCAGGAGCGCGGCGACCGGCCGACCGCGCCGGTCGGCGAGGTGTTCCGCACCCAGCGCAGGCCGCTCGTGGCCGCCGTCCTGTGCCGCGTCGGGCCGGACGTCCTCTACGCGCTGTTCACCGTGTTCGTGCTGACCTACATCACCACCCAGCTCGGCCTGCCGCGCAACGCGGGCCTCACCGCCGTGCTGATCGCGTCGGGGTTCCAGCTCTTCCTGATGCCGCTGGCGGGCTGGCTGTCCGACCGGGTCAACCGGCGGGCCCTCTACGCGGGCGCGGCGGTCTGCGGCGCGATCTGGCCGTTCGTGTTCTTCCCGCTGATCGACACCGGGTCGCGGCTGTTCCTGGTGCTGGGCATCGTGGTCGGGCTCGCGTTCCACGCGTTCATGTACGGCCCGCAGGCGGCGTTCATCTCCGAGCAGTTCACGCCGCGGCTGCGCTACACCGGCAGTTCCCTGGCCTACACCCTCGCGGGTGTGATCGGCGGAGCCATCGCGCCGCTGGTGTTCACCGCGCTGCTGGCGAAGTTCGACACCTGGTTCCTGGTCGCGGTCTACGTCGCCATCGCCTGCGCCGTCACGCTGACCGGGTTGTGGCTGGGCCGCGACCCGGAGGTCGACGAGGTCGATCAGGCGCCGAGCAGCACCTTGAGCGTGGACTCCAGGTGAGAGCTGATCGCCGCGGTGGCCGCCCCGACGTCCCCGGACTCCAGGGCGGTCACGATCGACTCGTGCTCCAGCAGCACGGCGTCCTGCCTGCCGGTGGAGCGGAACAGGGCCACCACACCGGCCCGGACCTGCCGGGCGCGCAGACCCTCGTACATCTTGGTCATCAGCTCGTTGCCCGTCGCCCGCACCAGGAGCGCGTGGAACTGCCGGTCGACGTCGATGAACTCGCGCGCGTCCGCCATGCCCCGCAACGCCGTCTGGCGCTCGATCGCCTCGCGCATGGCCCGCACGGGCGCCGTTCCGGCTTCGAGCACGCGCTCCGCCGCGAACCGCTCGACCATGCCGCGCAGCTCCATCAGCTCGGCCACCTGGCGCCCGGAAACCGGTGCCACGTAAGCGCCCTTCTTCGGGACGAGCTGGACGAGGTCCTCGGCGGCGAGCAGCAGGAGCGCTTCACGGATGGGCGTGCGGGACACGCCGATGCGGTCGGCGACGTCCTGTTCGCTGATGAAACGGCCCTGCATCTCGGGGTCGGCCAGAATGGTGTCCTTGAGGAACTCGTAGGCCTTCTCGCGACCGGACACCTGCATACTGTCTGTATACCAGAGAGGATCACGCCGTGCGCGCAGCGCTTTGCCAGATCAGCTCGACCACCGACCCGTCGGCGAACCTGGAGTTGGTGCGCGACGGCGTCCGCCGGGCCGCCTCGGCCGGGGCCCGTGTCGTGGTGTTCCCGGAAGCCACCCAGTGCCGGTTCGGGGTGTCGCTCAAGCCGATCGCCGAAACGCTGGACGGCCCGTGGGCCGCGGCCGTGCGCGCCATCGCCGTGGAGCACGGGGTGGTCGTGGTGGCGGGCATGTTCACGCCCGTGGCCGACGGCCGGGTGACCAACACGCTGCTCGTGACCAGCGCGGACGTGCACCTGGGGTACGACAAGATCCACCTGTTCGACGCGTTCGGGTTCCAGGAGTCGAGCACGGTCGCGCCCGGCGCGAAGCCCGTGACGGTGGAGGTCGACGGGACGGTGCTCGGCATCGCCACCTGCTACGACGTCCGGTTCCCCGAGCTGTTCCGCGCGTTGGCCGACCAAGGGGCCTCGGCGGTGCTGCTCGGGGCTTCGTGGGGGTCCGGGCCGGGGAAGGTGGAGCAGTGGGAGCTGCTGGTCCGCGCTCGGGCGCTGGACTGCACCTCGTGGGTGCTCGCCTGTGGCCAGGCCGACCCAGGGGACCTGGGGACCACGGCTCCGACGGGGGTCGGGCACAGCATGGTGGTGGGGCCGTTGGGGGCGGTCGTGGACAGCCTCGGGGGTGAGCCGGGGATGCTGGTCGTGGATGTGGACGTGGAGGCGGTCGAGGAGGCCCGGCGGACGTTGCCGGTGCTGGCGAACCGGCGGCTCTGACGGTAGGCGCGGCTCGGACGGCGGGCACGGCTCGCCGGAGGTCCCCCGGTTGTGAAGGCCCCCGATGTAGACGCTAGCAACGGGGTCCGACAAAAAACGGGTGAGCGGGACCGGGGTTGGTCGAGGGCCGGTGCTCGTTGAGCGAGGACCCGTACTCGTCGAGCGAAGGCCGGCGTTCGTTCGAGTGCGGGGGCGCGAAGCAACTCGGTTGATCTCCCGCCGGAGCGGCGGAACACTCGTCGCAATCCGAGGCGGGTGGTGGACGTGACGAACTGGGACGAGTGGCGGGGTGCGTGGTCGTCGGCGACGCACCTCTACGCGCACCTGGCCAACGGCGGGACGCCCCAGCCGGTGTTCACGCCGGTGCGGCTGCACCCCGGCGAGACGTCGTTCTGCGACCTGACGGTGATGTACTCGCGGTTCTACGGGATGGACGTGTCCTACCAGCAGAACAGCGGGTTCTTCTTCGGGTCGCCGCTGTTCGTCGCCGCGGGGCTCGCGGCGAACGCGGTGGGCAACTCGATGGCGCGGAACCGGGCCGAGGCGATGGCGGCACCGCAGTGGCGCGAGCACTGCCTTGCGCGCACGATCGTGACGGACCGGCGGACGATGTGCTTCACCGGGCAGCAGTGGCTGACGTTCGACCACGACGCGGTGGTCGAGTTCACGGCCGACCCGCCGCAGGGCGTGTGCTTCCTGAACTTCAGCTCGGCGGAACCACTGTGCCTCGCGGGGTTCAGCACGCCGTGGCTGTCCGTGCTGCTGTGCTACTTCCTCTACGGCGCAACGAGCCTGGGTCAGCTCCCGTACCTGCGGGCGCTCGCGGCCGGACCGGTGTGACGGCGTCGGGGTCCGACGCCGTCACACAGGATCAGCGCAGGTCCATGCCCAGGTCCAGCGCGGGCGAGGAGTGCGTCAGACCGCCGACCGCGAGGTAGTCCACACCGGTTTCGGCGTAGGCGCGGGCGACGGACAGGGTGAGACCGCCGGACGCTTCCAGCTTCACGCCCTTGGCGCGGCGAACGGCTTCCGCGCACATCTCGGGTGTGAAGTTGTCCAGCAGCACCAGTTCCGCGCCTTCGGCGACGGCCTCGTCCAGTTGTTCCAGGCTGTCCACCTCGACCTCGCACGGCAGGTGCGGGGCGTGTTCGCGGACGGCCGCCATGGCCGCCTTCACCGAACCCGCGGCCAGGACGTGGTTGTCCTTGATCAGGACGGCGTCGCCGAGACCCATCCGGTGGTTCACGCCGCCGCCGCAGCGGACCGCGTACTTCTCCAGCAACCTCAAGCCCGGCAACGTCTTCCGGCTGTCGCGGACCTGCGCGCCGGTGCCCGCCACCGCGTCGACCCACGCCGCCGTGGCGGTCGCGATGCCGGAGAGGTGGGTGAGGAAGTTCAGCGCCGTGCGCTCGGCGGTGAGGAGGTCGCGCACCCGGCCGCGCACGACGAGTGCGGGTTCGCCGGGGACGGCCTTCTCGCCGTCCCCGCGCTGGGACAGGACCTCCACGTCGGGGCCGAAGACCTCCAGCGCCACCGGGATCCCGGCCAGCACACCGGCGACTCGCGGGGTCAGTTCGGCGACCGCCACCGCGGCCGCGGGGACCGTCGCCTCCGTCGTCGCGTCCGGGCCGTAGCGGAGGTCTTCCGCGAGCGCGACGGCGATCGCCCTGCGGGCGTCTTCCAGATCGAGGGTCATGCCGCTCCCCAAGCCATGTACGGATCCGCGAGCACCGGCTGGCCGGTCGGCGTGAGCCGGACGACCTGGCTGCGGTGCCAGTGCTCCTCGTCGCGGACGGTGAAGTCCGTGCGCACGTGGCAGCCGCGCGACTCCTCGCGTTCCGCGGCTGCGGCGATCAACGCCCGCGCGGCCAGCGTGAGCGCCGCGTCCTCCACGAGTCGCCGGGTGTCCAGGACCCGGTCGACGGTGGAGAGGTCCAGCACCGAGCCGACGACCGCGAGGCCCTCGGCGTCCCGACCGATGGCCGCGTAGCGGCTCATGACCCGTTGCAGCGAGTCGCGGTCGGCGACCGGCGCGGTCGGCAGCACCGGGTCCAGCGCGGACTTCGGGTCGGCCAGCGCGCCGAGCGCCAGGTCGGCGGCGATGGCCTCGGCGGCGCGCGTGCCGACGACCAGGCCCTCCAGCAAGCTGTTGGAGGCCAGGCGGTTCGCGCCGTGCAGCCCGGTCCGGGCGACCTCGCCCGCCGCGTACAGGCCGGTGACCGCGGTGCGCCCGTCCACGTCGGCCATCACGCCACCGCAGGCGAAGTGCGCCGCCGGGGCGACCGGGATCGGGTCGTGCGCCGGGTCGATGCCCGCCGCCACGCAGGCCGCGTAGACCGTCGGGAACCGGGTCGCCATCGAGCCGAGGCCGGTGGCGTCCAGGAACACGTGGTCGTCGACGCCGCCGGGCCCGCCCGCCATGTGCCGGGTGATGGCCGCCGCGACCACGTCGCGGGGAGCCAGGTCCTCCAGCGGGTGCACGCCCTTCATGACGCGCGCGCCGGTCGCGTCGACCAGCACCGCGCCCTCGCCGCGCACGGCCTCCGTCACCAGCGGGCAGCGGCCACGAGCGCCGCGCCCGGTGTACAGGACGGTCGGGTGGAACTGGACGAACTCGACGTCCGCCGCCATCGCGCCCGCCCGCATGGCCAGCGCGAGACCGTCACCCGTGGCCACCTCGGGGTTCGACGTCGCCTGGTAGAGCTGGCCGAGACCGCCGCTGGCCAGCAGCACGGCGGGGGCGCCGATCGCGCCGGGCACGCCGTTGCCGTCGAGCACCAGCAGGCCGCACACCACGCCGAGCGGGGTGCGCAGCGCGTCGACCGCGACGTGCTGCTCCAGCACCGGGAGCCGACCGTCGACCGTGGCGGCGAGCAGAGCCCGTTCCACCTCGGCGCCGGTCGCGTCCCCGCCGGAGTGCACCACGCGGAACGCCGTGTGCCCGCCCTCGCGGGTGCGGGCCAGGTGGCCGTCGGGCTTCGAGTCGAAGACCGCGCCGCGCTCGCGCAGCCGCTGCACCGCCTGCGGACCACCGGAGATGACCGCCGAGACGGCGTCCTCGTCGCACAGGCCCGCGCCCGCGACGAGCGTGTCGGCGACGTGCGCGCCGACCGTGTCGCCCTCGTCGTGCTCACCGGGCAGCACGACGGCGACGCCGCCCTGCGCCCAGCGCGTGTTGCCGTCCGGCCCGCTGGCCTTGGTGACGACGAGGACCCGCAGGCCCAGCTCGTGGGCGCGCAGCGCGGCCGTCAGGCCCGCCACCCCCGTGCCGACGACCACGAGGTCGGCACGGGCCTCCCACTGGGGCCTCA